>CALBIN010000594.1 GCA_937893275.1 uncultured Opitutia bacterium
ACGGGATAAAGGACGTTCGCTGTATTTTCGTTTGGCTCGACGGTGGCCCTAGTCATTACGAAACCTTCGACCCAAAACCTGACGCCCCTGAAGGTATCAAGGGCGAATTCGGCACCGTAAAGACCCCTGTGCCCGGTGTCCGCTTCAGCGAGCACATTCCACATTTGGCCAAGGCTTTCGACAAGTACACCGTGGTGCGCTCGATAGCCCACAAGCAAAATAATCACGGAGCGGGCAATCACTACTTGATGACCGGTCGCCCTACCCCCGTGCCGGTAGGTTGCGGCGCTTCCGTCACCTTTCACCCGTCATTCGGTTCCGTGGTGGCAAAGGAACGCGGCATTCGCGAAGGATTACCAAGTTACGTGAGCCTGCTCCGCATGTCCCGTTCGGGCGGACCTAATTTCCTCGGGGCACCCTACGCGCCATTTGTGATCAAGGATGATCCGAATAAAGAAAATTTCAAGGTCAGGGACGTCAGCATTCCAAAGGGGATTGCCGACGTTCGTTCGGACAATCGTCGATTACTCCGCCAAAAACTCGACCGACTGGAACGAATCCAAGACAAGGCGGCCAACGACCCCGCCGTCAGCATCGACGAATTCTACCGACAGGGCTACCAACTGGTGTACTCGAAAAAGGCTCAAGCCGCGTTCGACATTTCGAGTGAGCCTGAGAAAACTAGAGAGAAATATGGAAGCAACGACTTTGGGCAACGCCTACTCTTAGCGCGACGCCTCACCGAAGTGGGAGTGCCCTTCGTAACCGTTTACTACGGAGGTTGGGATCACCACACTAATATTTTTCCGTCCTTGAAAGATAAAGCCCTGCCCAAGCTCGACCAAGGGCTGGCGGCTCTCATGGAAGACCTGCATGATCGCGGATCCATTGAGAACACACTCGTGATTTGCCTCGGAGAATTCGGACGCACGCCAAAGATTAATACCCGAGGAGGTCGCGACCACTGGTCTTTCGCGATGTCCGTGATGATGGGGGGAGCAGGCATTCCCGGAGGACAAATAGTTGGCGCAACCGACCTCAAGGGTTACTATGCCAACGAAAACGTTTACGCACCCGAAGATTTCGCTGCCTCCCTCTATACGAAAATGGGAATCGATCACGCACAAGTTCTCCATACGCCTGTGGGTCGCCCTATCCAACTCATAGACAAGGGACGGCTCATCAAGGAACTGTTCGCTTGATGATTCGGCGTCTGCGAGCGGCTGCTCCGGCACTCCTGCTTGCACTGCTCCAACTGCCGGCAGCTCCGCCAAAGCTCGATGCACTCTTTCCCTCCGGCGGTCAACGAGGCCAAACCGTGGGAGTCGAAGCCATTGGAAGTTTCGGTACTTGGCCTCCTGAAGTGTGGACGGATCACGATGGACTAAAAATAGACGCAGAGGAAAAAAAAGGCCTACTTTCCATAAGCATCAGCTCGGATGCCCAAATGTATCCGGCATTGATTCACTTATTCGATGCAAACGGTTCTACCAACACCCGAACCTTCGTAATTTCAAAGCTCAAGGAAGCCAACGAGTCCGAACCAAACGACAATACCGCTCAGGCACAAGAGGTCAATGCCACCGCCACGGGTACTGTCATCAATGGCATCCTAAAGAAAGGAGACTCCGACTTCTTTCGAATCGCACTTCGAAAAGGCCAAGCTGTTGTGGCCGAAACGAACGCATACTCGCTCGGTTCACTCATCGACCCATTTCTAGTCATGCGAGGTCCCGATGGTCATGAAGTCGCCTTCGCAAGCGATTCTCACAACTTGGATCCGACTTTAAACTATACGGCTAAAATCTCAGGAATTCACTATCTCCAGTTATTTGCGGTGGCTCATCCTGCGGCTACGGCCATAGGTTTCTCCGGTTCCGATTCCGCGACCTACCGAATCACCCTAACTTTGGGAGCGTTGAAGAAGAAATCGATTCAAGCGGACCGAGGCGAAGAAAAGCTGAATGATGACAACGGGAGCAGACGCTTCCAAGCTCCCCTAACGGTCCAAGGTGTTCTATCCGAGAAACTCGAAGTTGATTCCTATGTATTCTCCGCAAAAAAGGGGGAACAATGGCTAGTGAGCGTGGATGCCCATCGGCTTCATCTTCCCACCGATCCCGTACTCGCAGTATATCGAACGAATGGAGCATTACTAAAGGAAGTGGACGACGTAAAGCCCACCAATGACCCCGAGTATTTGCTAAAAGTCTCGGCAGACGGCAATTACACTTTGCGTATCCGGGACAGGTTTGGGCGAGGTGGAACAAATTTCTGTTACCGACTTAACATATCCAAACCCAAACCCGAGCTATCAGTAGTCGTGGAGAAGGAAAATATTGTTCTAGAAGCCAACGGCACGACCGAGCTAAAGCTTACACTTAATCGCAAACAAGGGCATGCTCTCCCCCTTCGCTTCGCAATCACCCCTCCTCTCCCATTGGGAGTTATTCTCGAAGACGCCAACGCTTCCGCAAAGGCAAAAACCGCCACCATCACCCTGCGAGCCTCAAAAGATGCGGAACCGGTCAATCATGCGTTTCAATTGCAAGTGTTCGCTACCGATGAGACCAACGCCACAAAACAAAGTCTCGCATCGTATTCCTTCCTCACCGCCAAATCCCGAGGCGATTATCTCGTGAACAGAACCAACCATCTTCATCTTACCGTGGTAAAGCCGGCAAAGCCCAAAAAGGAAAACGCCAAAGAGGGAGAGGAATAAAAAGACTACTCCACCGTTCCGGGCCAGAAAGTTGATTTTTTAAAGTCTCAGGCAACCTTTTTTCGATAAGAATGCACCTAACTGAGGTGGTGGCGGAAATAGATGCTTTGGGAGAGTTCTCTTTCAGTCTCGTAATTTGCAACGAGTCATGTCATAAGAAAGGATTATTAGACTTATCCATAAACATCTGCTTGTGGATAAGGAAACTAGTGGATGTCTATAAAAGTGATTTTTCTAAAATCCAGGAATGGCTGTCCGCATCGTATAAAAAAGCATCAGTAGACATAATGAATAACGAAGAGACAGGCAGTTCATCCGAGCAAGCCCTTGGCACTTTTTCCGACTTACCATTGTCTCCCGAGATTAGGGAAGCAATAGAGGCGATTGGCTATGAAACCCCCTCGCCGATCCAAGCAGAGGCCATTCCCTACTTGGCAGAAGGTCGAGATTTACTTGGAGTGGCCCAAACTGGAACGGGAAAGACCGCCGCTTTCGCTCTGCCGCTGTTGTCCGACCTCGACACTAAGGCCGGTGGGCCACAGATCCTGTGCCTCGCTCCGACCCGAGAATTGGCAATACAAGTTGCCGAGGCTTTCGAAACCTTCGGTCAGCGGATGAAAAACTTTCGCTCCCTCGCCATTTACGGTGGCGACGAGTACAGAAGACAGATCAAAGGATTGAGGGAGGGAGCTCACGTCGTCGTCGGCACGCCCGGCAGGATGATGGATCACCTCCGCAAAGGGACGCTGAAAACGGATAAGATTAAGGCCCTGATACTGGATGAAGCGGACGAGATGCTCAGTATGGGATTTATTGAAGACGTCGAATGGATACTGGAACAGATGCCCGAAGAACGGCAAACAGCATTATTTTCGGCCACCATGCCCTCGCAAATCAAGAAATTGGCTGACAAGTACCTCAAAGACCCCGCAGAAATCACCATCCGAGTTAAAGCGACTACGGCATCGAACACCCGTCAACGCTTCATTCAAAGGCGAAACCCCGAGAAGACCGACACCTTGATTCGCATTCTAGAAGTGGAAGATTTTGATGCTGTTCTTGTTTTCTCTCGTACCAAAAACGCCACTTCCGAAATAGCCGAAAGCCTACAAGGTAAAGGCTACGCTGCCGAAGCGCTAAATGGCGACATGGCCCAAAACCTGAGGGAAAAGACTCTCGCCAGAGTCAAGAACGGTAAAATCGACATATTGGTTGCCACGGACGTCGCGGCTCGCGGTCTGGACGTCGACCGCATAAGTCATGTAATAAATTACGATGCGCCTTTCGACGTGGAATCCTACATCCACCGAATCGGTCGCACGGGTAGAGCAGGTCGCCAAGGAGATGCCATTATCTTCATCAATGGAAGGGAAAATAGAATTCTTAAGGCAATTGAACGTACCGTGCGCTCGAAGTTGGAAAAGTATACTTTCCCCTCGACCAAGGAGCTCAACGAACGAAAAATGCAGCGTTTATTTGCTCGGCTCGATGAAACCTTGACCAAAGACCTAAGCGACTACAAGGAAGTTTTGGAAAAATACCTCGCAGAAAAGGACGCTGATCCTCTTTCGATTGCTGCCGCCATGGCCTTCTTGGAATCCGGGAACCAACCTTTTTATCTCAAGGCTGTTACACAACCAAAGCAGCGTGACAGGGAATGGGAAGATAGGGGTCGGGGAAATGATGGACCTAGAGGGAAATCTCGATTTCAAAGTGAAGACCTTTCCATGCAAAGCTTTCGACTGGAAGTGGGAGAAAGCCATGGTGTAGGAAAAGGAGACATTGTGGGAGCAATTGCAAACGAAGCGGGCATCGAACCAAAACACATGGGCAAGATTCGCATGTTCGAGGAACACAGCTTCATCGAATTACCGGAGAGCATGCCCAAGGATGCTTTTCAAGCATTAAGAAAGATTTGGGTGCGCGGAAATAAACTAGACATCAGCAAGGACGAGAGTAGACCGATGGGCAAAAGGAAACCTCGCCCGTTCAAAAAATTCGGCAAGAAGAAATATTTCAAGAAATCGTCTTCTCGCGATTAGGCATTCTGCCCGAGGGTCTGAAAACTTCACGACCCAACGCAATCAATCGACGGGGGTAAGGGGATCGGAACCTTCGAGAAAAGCCCGCACATTGTCCATGCAAAGTTTAGACATTGCCCGCCGCGTGTCATGGGTGGCGCTGGCTTGGTGTGGTTGAAGAACTACATTGTCCGTCATCCGGATCAATTCATCGGGCACGTTCGGTTCATCGGAAAACACATCTAAGCCCGCAGCCCCGAGACGCCCCTCGTTCAAAGCCGAGATGAGAGCGGCGTCATCCACCGTCTGTCCTCGCCCGATATTCACCAAAACACCTTCAGGACCGATAGCATCGATGACGGCGGCATCGACCAAGTTGCGAGTACTCTCTCCCCCGGGAGTGACAATCACGAAGAAGTCCGCCCAACGGCCAAGAGACACCGCATCCTCGAAGTAACCGTATTCGACGTCCTTTCGGAGGTTTCTGTTGTGATAACCGATCTCCATACCGAAAGCCTTGCAGCGATGGGCTAAGGCAAGACCGATTCGGCCCAGCCCAAGAATTCCGAGACGACTCCCATGCACGCGCCGGCCATATTTCATGGCTCCTTCTCTAGGCCAACGCCCATCACGAACATAACGATCTCCCATCGCAAGGCGACGAGCCACCGCCAACATCAAGGCCACACCATAATCCGCCACCTCCTCGGTGAGAACATCAGGAGTATTCGTCACGACGATGCCACGTTCCCTGGCCGCCTCAACAGCCACCCCTTCGTACCCTACCCCGCAAACAGATATGATTCCGAGATTGGGTAGTTTATCCATCCAGTCCTCCGGAAAGACAGCCCGAGTGACTGCCGCCCGACAGGTCGGGGCGATAGCACTCAGCAAGGCATCAGTTTCCTCAGCCTCCCATAGTTTGTGAGCCTCACAAAAGCCGGCCACCTCATCCAGCGGGTAATTGTAAAGCGGTCGAGCAAAGAGGACGTCGGGTTTGTCTGAGTTCATGGAACCTTTCAAAAAAGGGTTTTTGCGCTTGTCGGCAAGAGCCTTTGATTCCTTGATCGTAAAATGATCGCGCCGATAAAGAATAGTCCATTGAACGTTCTAGGGACGTCCCTGCAAGCCTGCTGCAAGAAACTAAAGACCGGATGGTATCGAAACGGCAGTTGCGAAACTGACCAAAGTGATACCGGGCGACATGTCGTCTGTACCGTGATGACCGAGAAATTTCTCGCATTTAGTAAACTCGCGGGGAACGACCTGAGTACGCCTCGACCGGAATTCTCGTTTCCAGGTCTAAAGGAAGGTGACTGCTGGTGCCTTTGCGCCCTACGCTGGCAGGAAGCCTTAGAAGCCGATATGGCGCCAAAAGTAAAATTGGAATCCTGCGAAGAGAGTGCCCTCGAGGTGCTCGAACTGGAAGACCTAAAAGCCTACGCGGTCGAAACGAAGTGAGAACCAGAAGGGCGTTCGTGACACAAGGGATGGCGTTGGCTTCGGTTTCGGGAATTCTTGGACAAAAGCCGAAGCAAAATTGGCGAGTAGGAGTTATTGGTCACACTGGTCGAGGAAATTTCGGACACGGTCTGGATACGGTTTGGAATCTTTTGGAGGAAACGAGCATCGCAGCCGTAGCTGATGCACATCCCGGCGGATTAGCCAAGGCAAAGCAAAAACTAAAGACGGACAAAGCCTATGCGGACTATCGCGAAATGCTCGCAAAAGAAAAACCTGAAATCGTCGCCGTTTGCCCTCGGCACGTCGACCAACGGGTACCCATGATCACTGCAGCTTGCGAAATGGGAGCAAAGGGTATTTACGTTGAAAAACCATTTGCCCGTTCACTGAAGGAAGTGGATCAAATTGCCGAGGCTTGCGCTAAGGCGGGCGCAAAGCTGGCCATAGCCCACCGCAATCGGTACCACCCGGCAATGCCCGTATTGAAAAAGTTGCTCAAGGAAGGAATTGTTGGAGACGTCTTGGAAATGCGAGGACGAGGCAAGGAAGATCGCAGAGGCGGTGGTGAGGACTTATGGGTTCTAGGCACCCACATCCTCGACCTGTACCATTATCTCGCGGGCAACCCCCTCACCTGTTCCGCCGAGATGCGACAAGAGGGGCTACCTGTGACCAAGAAAGACGTTAACGAAGGTAACGAAGGGCTAGGCCCACTCGCAGGGGACGAGATACACGCTCGATGGCGAATGGAGAACGGTTGGACAGCTTATTTCGACAGCGTCCGTAACCGGGGATCAAGAGAGGCGGGATTCGGCTTTCAAATAATTGGTAACCAAGGAATCGTAGATATTAGAAATGACCGCGAACCCCTCATCCACTTCATGAAAGATTCCCCATGGGAACCTGCGAAAGCTGACCGCAAGTGGATTCCCATCACATCTGCCGGCATAGGAAAGCCCGAACTACGCGACATTCGCGGAACGGTACACAACCACGTCGCCGCCACCCGCGATCTCCTCGCCTCCATCGACAATGACCGCTCGCCGATCTGCGGCCTTGCGGAAGGCATCGCAACCGTCGAGTTCGTCAGTTCCGTCTTCGAATCTCACAGGTTACAAGGAGAAAGTATAAGCATTCCCCTGAAAACAAGGAACAACCCGCTCACCTTACTGAGCTAAAGTGACTGCAGAATCAGGGAGTCTATTATTTCCATGGTACAAAAGTTGTGTCGAAAATCATCAGTTAAAATGATCCGATTCCAAAATTCTTTCGTTGAATAAATTGAACCAACAACGACAATTAATTCAACATCAAATGAATCAAAACAAATGCGAACAGCTTTCAGTACTATGTCTAGTAATGGGGTTTGGCTCTATAATTGGATCCATAGCAATTTGGATGCTTACGAAGGGAACCTCCATCGAAGAGATTGCTCATGCTGAAAGATTCGGAATTTTCGTAGGATTGTGGGCACCAACTTTCTTCGTACTCTCTGGTAGATTACGAGAAATGTACAACTAGTGGGCTCCTACATTAGCATTCTAGCCTATAAGAATCTAGAATTTCACATTTCCAGCGCGTGCCGGCAATGATTGTATAAATTCCTATCTATCGACAGACTCACATACTTGTGGTATGTGGATCGGAACTTGAAAGTTGAAGAGCAAAAAGTTTGGGAACGAATCACAGCAGGAGATGGAACGGCTTTGGCCGAACTGTATGATTCCATCGGAACCAGATTGTTTTCGCTATCCTTCCGAATCCTCAACGACAGGTGGGATGCGGAGGAAGTTGTACAAGATACATTTGCCGCACTGTGGAAGAAGCCTCAATCATTCAACCCACAGAAAGGAAAGCTCGCTAGTTGGCTTATGGTATTAGTGCGTAATCGAAGTGTTGACCGATACAGGTCACGCAAAAGAAGAAAGGACACAACTAGCATAGAAGTCAGCTTGGAGGTGCAACCTGTGGACGAAAGTATAGACATCGCAACTTCTGCTTCTCAAACTGATGAAAAGCAACTTTTAGGAAATGCCATTGAAAAGCTCCCTCCAAAACAATTAACTGTATTGAAGCTTTCATATTTCAAGGGCTTGACGCATCCTGAAATAGCTCAAGAACTCGGAATCTCTCTGGGAACTGTAAAATCCCGCATTCGCCTAGGAGTTGAAAAATTAAAGCAATCACTTCCCAAGAGCTTAAGATGAACGCAGGCATCCAAAAGAAGTAGTTTGAAAAAGCCATTAGTG
>CALBIN010000595.1 GCA_937893275.1 uncultured Opitutia bacterium
GGAGGTGAACGGCCTGCCTTCTAACATTCTACTATTTGTTAAGATTATGGCGATTAAGTTGGGCACGGACATCGATACCATGGTGGTACCTCGTTTTCGCGGCACCACGGATGAGCGTCTACGCAAGGCGTGCATGTGGGTCTCCGGCAATTGCCCCGGACGCCGCCTGACTTTAGAGGAAATCGGTGGCATTATGGGTGTCACTCGTGAGCGAGTCCGCCAGATCGAGGCCAGAGCCCTGCGTAAACTTAGGCATCCTTCGCGAATGAATATTCTTAACGAGTTGCGGCCTTAAGTTGTTTCGTCGGTGGTTTTGCCTGTTCGCCGAACTACCGTGCATCGTCGGGTTCAAGGGTGGATGATCAATTCCACTTTTCCCAACTGCAGATTTCCATCACTTAAAAGGCGAGTACGCAGACCTCCTTGCCCCATGAGGAATTTTTCGGTTCCCGGAGCTACGACTTCATCCATCCAGTAGCATGGAGTGCATTCCTGCACGCCTTCGAATTCAACTTCACCAAGTTTGAAGGATTTGCCTATAAGGGTGTTCAAGTGCAATCCACGTATGAGTATGTTTCGGCGGTATACGTCAGGTGTATGGTCTGAGTTGAATTGCGTTTGCACGGATTCATGCACCGCTTCGTCAAAAAAAGTAACCTGCGCCTTGTAATTGTCTTTAAAGCCGAAATAACGATCTCCACGGATTCCTTTGCCCGTTATGCATTCCACTTTTTCTTGTGAAGACACCTGATGATGAGACCTGCCTAAACCGTGGCGGCCTTTGAAATCATGTCCTTCTGAGATGAATAAAGCGACAATTTCGACGCTGGATGTCATGACTTTTACAATGCAAAGATCGTATCCACAGGCAAAGTAATTTAATTTTGCTTGGCATTTACAAGTAATTAAATCTTCCTGCTTGGTTTGTGACTAAGTCTATTGATCGTGCGTCTCGTGCAGACGCTTTCCTCGTACTGAACGGAATGCAAGGCGTAGGTCCAGTTATGCTCCGACGGTTGCTGGAGAGATTTAACGAGGACCCCGTATCAATTCTTCATTCATCGGAAGCGGAATTGATGAGCGTCAAAGGTGTAGGTAAAAAAGCGACGTCGAGCATCCGAGGGTGGAGAGATGGCAATTGGCTGGAGCTGGAACGCGGCCGAATCGCTAAACATGGGGCCCGTTTCATAACAGGCGAGGATGGGGATTATCCTCAAGCCCTACATGAGATGTTCGACCCACCTATAGGCCTCTATTGCCAAGGCGTTCCTCCTAGCGAACCTTGCGTGGCTATCGTCGGTACTCGGCAGCCAACGTTGTATGGGCAAAACATGGCTCGTCGCATCGCGTCGGGGCTGGCGAATAGTGGTTTTTGTGTTGTGAGTGGCATGGCTCGAGGGATCGATGCTGCTGCACACGAGGGAGCCTTGGAAGCTAGCGGCAGAACTGTTGCGGTTTTCGGCTGCGGTATAGACGTTATTTATCCACCGGAACATTTGGATCTTTATCGTCGGATCGTTGAGACGGGGGCAGTGGTTTCAGAGTTTCCCTTTGGCCGACGGGCCGATCGACAGACCTTCCCCATGCGCAATCGCGTAGTTGCAGGAATGTGCGCGGGAGTTGTCGTGGTAGAATCCTCGGCGGTCGGTGGCAGCATGATTACTGCTCGCTTTGCGGGCGAACAGGGTAGGCAAGTGTTCGCCGTGCCTGGTCGAGCCGATCAACCCACCGCGGTTGGTTGCCACAAGCTTATTCGCGACGGCGCCACTCTGGTGACCCATGCCGAACAGGTAATCGAAGAAATTGCTCCGAGTTTGGGCTTGTCTTGGGCTAGTTCTGTTTCGGACGGCGATTCCGACGCTTCTTCCGGTAAGGCTGTTCCCGACGATCTTTCCTCTGCCGAGGGCACGCTCTACGCCTGTCTGAATGACGGGTCTATACTTACTTCCGATAGCCTTTGTGAGAGAACAAATCTTCCTGTCTACGAGGTGGCCGCGGCACTTACCATGCTGGAACTGAAGCGACTGGTCTCTAGGTGTCCCGACGGTTCGTTCGAGGTGAGATAGATCGTAGACTTTCACTCTTTTCACTTTGACGTTGTTAGGTGCTTTGCCTTCGCGTAACTGTGCATCAATGAAGGCACTCACCCTTGTAGATTACAAAAAATTCGAGTACGGAGACGCTACTGATCCAATCGTTGGGGAAAAGGACGTTCTCGTCGACGTGAAGGCATGCGGAATATGCGGCAGCGATGTGCACGGCATGGATGGTAGCACAGGTCGTCGGCGACCTCCGATCATCATGGGACACGAGGCTTCCGGCGTGGTTGTCGAAGTAGGTGGCGAGGTGACGGAGTGGAAATCCGGGGATCGAGTTACCTTTGACTCAACTACCTATTGCGGGGAGTGTCATTATTGCGAGAAAGGTTTGGTTAACCTTTGTGGCAATCGTCAGGTGATTGGCGTCTCTTGCCAAGATTATAGGCGTCATGGCGCTTTCGCAGAGAGGGTTGTTGTCCCTCATTTTGGAGTGTGTTCCATCCCGGACGAAGTGAGTTTTGAGCAAGCTGCATTGGCCGAACCGGTATCAATTGCTCTGCATGGAGTGAGTCGTCTCCCTATATCGGGTGGAGAAACGGGAGTGGTGGTCGGTACCGGGATGATCGGGCTATTTCTCGTCCAAGCTCTGAAGGCAGCAGGTTGTGATTATGTTTTCGCCATAGATTTGGCTGAGGACAAATTGGCTTTGGCAAGGGAGCTTGGGGCGGATCAAACACTCATTCCGGGAAAAGACGACGTTGTGGGCGCTGTTAAGGATGCAACAGATGGCGAGGGTGCTCACGTTTCCGTGGAGGCCGTGGGAGTCGCCGATACCGTCGGTCTGGCAATAGATGTTTTACGCAAGGGTGGAGCGACCTGTCTGGTCGGCAATTTGGCGCCTGAAATTAATTTTCCTTTGCAGTCCGTGGTAACGCGCGAACTGTCGGTTCTAGGTTCCTGTGCTTCCGCCGGTGAATATTCTTTGGCTCTCGAGGCTGTGGCTTCAGGGGAAATCAAGGTAGACCCCATCATTAGCGCAGTGGTCGACCTAAAGGACGGCGCATC
>CALBIN010000596.1 GCA_937893275.1 uncultured Opitutia bacterium
AACGAGCGAGGCCTTCGACTTCGAGAGCTCGTTCTCCCACGAGATCATCGTGAGGACCACGGACGAGTTCGGTGCATCCCTTGAAAAGACTTTCACCATCTCGGTCGTAGATGCCTTTGTTCCCGGAGTGGATACCTTGCCTGCCACTAACATTACGGAGAATTCTTCAGTCCTGAATGGCTCCATTGCGGATGCGGGCGACTCGCAGGGCGTGAGCGAGCGAGGGTTCGTTTTTGGGCGAGCTCCTAATCCCGAGTTATCCGGAGGCACAGTGCTGGTGGCTGGTTCCGGCCCCGGTGCCTTTTCAGTCTCCGCTACCGGTTTTTTGCCCGGCCGCATTTACTTCTTCAAGTCTTTTGCCCGTAATGCCGAAGGGGTTTCTTACGGGTCGCAGGAACGGTTGGAAACCGTGCCGGACCGCTCGCCCGCCCTTTGGTCCGCCGCTGCCTTGGTTTCCGGAAACTGGCGAGCATCCTCTTGGTTCGGAAACTTTTACCTCACCGGCACTCCATGGTTGTATCATGATGAGTTGGGATGGGCCTACCTGAGCGGAACGGATTCCGATAACCTATGGCTATGGATTGAATCACTGGGATGGCTTTGGACCGCTGAAGACACCTTCCCCTACGTGTACCGCGATTCCGATTCCGGATGGTACCATTGGAACGGGACGATTAATGGTCGCTTGTTCTTTTATCGTTACTCGGATGCCGAGTGGATTGACTTTCCACTGGGCGGAAATGCGGAGGATTACGAATGAACACTTTTTGCCACAGATTCAATAATTCGCGGTTGTTTTTTGGGGTTGTTCTTGTTGCCCTATTCGCTTGCATGGTTTCTTCCTTCGCCCAAGAGGAAAGACCTGCCCCGGAAGGTTCTGTCAAGGGAGTCATCATTGTTGCCGCAAAGGAGGGGGCGGTAAAGTTCTCCGTGGACGGGAAGGTCTTGCCGGCAGAGGCGACCAAGACCAATGCTGCTTTGAGCGAAGGCGTGCTGATCGAGACCGAAGCGGACGGAAAGGTTACTTTGCTTTTTTCCAACGGTACGGTGTCCACGGTCGGTTTCTCGACCAAGATCCTCCTTAAGGAATTTCGACAGGAAAAATTCGATGGGGCCGATCGTTCGATGGGCGAGTTGAAGGGCGAGCCTAGCCTTTCCAACGTAAAGCTTTCCTTGGATTTCGGATCCCTTGTTGTTGGCACGAAAAAGCTAAAGAAGGAATCGACTTTTGATATCGAATCCTCGGTTGGTACTGCCGGGATTCGCGGTACCGAATTCCAAGTAGCCCAGCTGGCTGGAGGAGGCTTTTCCCTGGACGTTGCGGAATCCACTGTGGCGTTCATTCCCAAAGGCGCGGCAGAAGCCCTGCCGATAAGCACCGGAAACGGTCTCGACGTTACTGCAGGGGCGGTACCCGTTTCGCGCCCGATTAATCCGGCGGTGGCTCAAGCAATAACGCAAACTAATGCGGGGGCGTTCGCGCTCACCGCAGGCATTTCCTTGAACGAAGTCTCCGCAAAGATGGTCGAGGTCGCTTCGGGTCAAGAAGCTGACGATTCCGATCAAGATGCCGATGAGTCCAACGAGGAGGCCAACGCAGCTCCCATAGAAGGTTCCCCTGTGGACAACTCTCTAGTGCTGGATAACAACCCTCGCTTGAGGGATGGACGGAAGCAAGGTCAGCTAGACGACAGAACTAAATTGGTTCTCGCCCTCCGATTGTCGCAGGAACTTTCCCAGCGCTTCTACTCGTACCCGCGTGAAATTCAAGATGCTCTCGTGCAGGAGACGCCCCCTGTCGCACAACGCATACTCGGGATATACCCTCCAGTTTCCGAAGCTTTCCGTTACTACGGCTATGGCAAGCCCACCCGCGAACGAGCTCTTGGCTCATTGAGTGACGAGTTGATCGCGGTATCCTTGGGCACTGCCTTCTCCGAAAGTCAGTTCGTTGATTTGCTCGGTTACGAGGATGCGGTTCGAGCCAAGGTCTTAGATGAGCCTCCGGTCACTGCCCGTCGGTTGATGGACGTTCATGCTCTGGACGGAGACATCACTGTATTTTACGCCTACGATGCCGACCTGCGAGGTCGCATCCTGCAACTGGAGCAGGATCAGGCAGTGTCCGCTCTTTTGCGGAAAAAGTACGATGGGGAAACCATAGCTGTTTTGCTTTCCGACGATAACCTGCTCCGGTTAGGTAGCGCCAGCGATGCTGTCGTCAGCGCTCTGGGGGATGCTCCTGATGCCGACACCCTTGCTCGCTATGCGGTTTTTGTTGCCGACAGTCAGTCAAATGGCAACGGATTCATTTTGGAGGGCTTGCTCGAGATGGGGGAGGGGGAGCTGACCCCCGAGTTGTTGGACACGGGGGAAGAGGCCAATCGATTATTGACGGACTTGGCCATTTCGGGCGGGATCACCTCCGCGCATGCCACTTCCGCTTCCAGCGTGACATCGAATCCCTTTTATGCAGAGCCTGCAGCGGTCTGGAAGCAGTTGGCAGCGAGCCATTTTCCCGAAGCCTTGCCAGTGGCCATAGCGGGGCGAAAGCTAAGCTTGGGTTCAGGCGATTATTCGTACGGAGCTTTGCTTAATAACGATGCCGACACCTTGCTCGTAACTGCCTCCTCATCGTTGGACGTTACTGGTTCGATTGCTTTTTCGGGACCTGCCGGTCGCTCAACCCGGGTCGTTCTTTCTAGTGGCGGTTCAGTCACCGCTACCGTCGGAACTACGCTTGAAGTCGCCTTGGCCGACCTAGCGATTGCTTCCCAGAACGACCTTGCCTTGCGCCAAGTCGCCCTCTCCGCCGGCAGCAAAGTGTACCTGAGCAGCCTTCGGGACATGCTCCTCGAGAACGTCGACGTCCAGGCGGCCGACGAGGTTCGCCTGGATGCTCTGCGCACGCTATCGGTCGACAACCTGCGCTTCTCCGAGGAGCTTCGGGCCATTCACATGCGGGCCACCACGCTCGATTTGAGCAACCTCGCCTTTCCCGGGCAGACCGCGGTCCGCTTGGAAAGCCTGAAGGGAGGAGTCGACGGCAGGTACCCCACCTTCGGCACCCCCAATCGCGGCTACGGTCGGGTAAACTTTCTCGAGAACGTCCGCTCCGGAGGCAACCCGCTCTTCGACCGAACTTCCTTCGACCTTCACGGAAAAAACGTTTCC
>CALBIN010000597.1 GCA_937893275.1 uncultured Opitutia bacterium
TTCTTTCCGATGATGCCGTGCAGGACGTCGTCCGCAAAATCGTGGAGAAGTGGCCCCCCCCGGATAAGCCCATCTCAGGTCGCGATGATGGGAGGAGCCCGAGCGACTTCTTCTTGCAGGAAGGACGTAACCCGCAGGCTAAGTTTCACCGGGAACTCCGCAAGTTGTTCGGCAAGGCGGGTATCTTGAAGCACGGGAACTCCCGCAATAGGTCATGGGAAAGAAACGAAGCCGTTCAGGAATCGCGCACCCCATTGCCCCAGCTGGACGACCGTCGAGCCCCGGGTTTGGAGATAGCCCTTGGCTTTCGCCCCTTTTTCTTTGACGTGAAGCGAAAGCACCATCGGCGTCAGCTCACTCCTCGCGATACGGCCTATGTTTATCTGGATATAAGTGGATCGATGTGGGGAGTATTACCCAGCCTTACGACCGCCCTGCGTGAACCTCATCGAAAAGGAGAGGTGAAGCTCTTTGTCTTCAGCACCGTGATTGACGTGGTGGAACCGAGAATACCCTTTGATAAGCAAAACCTTCAGAACACCGGTGGGACCGACATCGCTTGCGTGTATTCTCATTTGGCGAACCTGCCAAAACCCGAGACACCCAAGCGGGTGGTCGTCCTGACCGATGGTTACGTCGGGCAACCCAACCGGAATGATCTCAATGTCTGGAAGGAGAGGAAGGTGAAGCTTTACGTAGGTCTTGTCGGTCACGGATACGCGGCCGACCTCCTCACCCATGCATTCGAAGTACGCGAACTTCCGCCCTTTGAGTAAACCATCAAGCACCGCAATTTATGAACCAAGACACCGGTTTACATTTCGCCGAATACGTTTCCTGCGGTCATCCCGATCGCCTCGCGGATGCCGTGGCCGAGAAAATCGTCGCTTGGGCTGTTCGCCAAAATCAGCGGGCCCTCGTTGGCGTTGAGGTCGCCGTTCATGACGACGAAGTGTTCGTCGATGGACGAGTTGCGGGTGTGTTGTTGAATGCTGAATGCGCGACCGAAGAAATCGATTCCTTGGTTCGTCTGGTTTACAAGGAGGCGGGTTATGGTGAGCACTGGGGGCCAAAACCCGAAGACCTCCAGGTGAAGATTTCAACCTGCATAGAGGAATTGTCCGAGGAAGAGGATGAAATTCGTTCCCTGTCCGACGACCAGAACATTGTCCTCGGGTTTGCCGAGGACTCCCCAGAGACCAATTACTTGCCGCCCGTTCATTGGCTGGCCAATCGAATCGGGCGTAGTCTGGAAGCTTGGCGGTCGCGAAGGGTTCGCGACTTCGGCCCCGATCTCAAGGTTTTGCCGATCCTTCGCCGGATCGGGAATGGTTCGTCGACGAGTTGGGATTGGGAACGCCTTACCGTCAGTCTCCAGCACCGCAAGGGAATCGATTACGAACTGCAGTACCGGAAACTCTTTCCCTTTCTCGCAGACACCTTGAACGGGTTCGAGAAACAGTCCGGACTGACCGGGCTATTCTCCACCTTTGGGATCGAGAAGTTTTATCTCAACGGGGCGGGGGACTTTTGTCAAGGCGGTCCTCAAGGCGATAATGGGTTGAGCGGCAAGAAACTGGTGGTGGACCACTACGGGCCTGCGATCCCGATTGGCGGAGGAGCTCTTTGCGGGAAGGATCCGCACAAGATAGATCGGGTAGGCCCACTGCGAGCCCGCCAACTTGCCAAACGCCTATGCAAGACGCACGGCGAGCCCGCTCGCGTCCGTCTTGGTTGGTCTCCGGGAGAAGCCGAGCCATTTCTTGTGGAAGCCCATTTGCGACACGCCGCTGGGTGGAAGGAACTTGCGGCCAATCAGCTGCCCCCCCGTGACTGGTTCGGCATTGACGTTATCTACAAGGATCTCGATCTCGGGATCGTCGATTGGCCGAAAGTGGCTCTGTCGGGCTACTTCCAAAGCCCCGACCTGCCTTGGGAAAGGTGAAAGACCTATTCGGTTCTCCAGTCCTTGGCGGAGTGATCGTAGAGGCGGACGGTGTTGGAGAGCGCTTTAAGGTCTAGGTAGGACCAGGTGGTGGTTGCGTGATGATAAAGGTGGGGGTAGAGGTCGGGTCGTGTCCAGAGCCAACCGCTCTTTGCTCGCCAGAGCCAGAGCGCGTTTTCTTCGCCTTCGGAAACATAGGTCCAGCCTAGGCGGGCATGGTAGATCCAAGGGTAACTCCGGGCGTGGAAAAAGCCAAACCACGGCAAGCTTTTCCAATGGGCTTCCAGCGAGGTGGCATTTTGATCGAGGGCTGAGTCTTGCCGGAATTTCCAACCTGGGGAGCTGGCGTGGGTGAGCGAGACGGGAACCTCGTCCGCTTTGAATACGCGAAATAAGGATTCGTCCAGAGTCGTCCAGTTTTCGACCGTGCCTGAACGGCGGGCTTGGAGGGTTCGTCGTTCCGTGGATGGGGGAGCGGCCAAGTATTCGACCCCATAGTTGCCGACGGGTATGCGAATACCGTCTGCGGACGAGACGAAATGCCCGATGGTCGGGTATAGGTTTCCCGATAGCGTCGGGTTGGGCCACTCGTAAGGGGAGTCGACTTGGTGGAGGTCGGCCACTCGGATGCCGTTGTTCGTCCGGCCGATCAGGTAGGAGCCGTCGGTTGCCAGCTCCGAGAGGTTTTCACCTCTGAAAAGGCCGGATGTCTTGGCGAAGAGGCCCGACTCGTCTATTCGGTAGCCATCGACTCCCGGGGACTGCGAGTTCGATAG
>CALBIN010000598.1 GCA_937893275.1 uncultured Opitutia bacterium
TTATCATCTTCGGTGATGCCTCAGAGACGGTTGATACCATGTACCCGTATTTCCGCCTCATCGAGGGCGGATACGAACCCGTGATGGCCGCACCCGAGAAGCGCGAATACCAAATGGTGATGCATCAAGTGAAATCGGGTTGGACCATTACTCGGGAATGGGAAGGTTATGCGATGCCCGCCGACATAGCCTTCAAGGATGTAAATCCAGAGGAATACTTAGGTATCTTCTTCAGTGGTGGTCGTGCCCCTGAGTACATCCGCGAGGACGAGGATCTTCTCCGTATCACGCGCTACTTCTTTGAGATGGATGCACCAATCGCCAGCGTCTGTCATGGCGTGGAAATTCCCGCTCGAGCCGACTGTGTCCGTGGTCGTCGTATGGCTACTGTTCCCAAGTGTAAGTTCGACCTGGAGGTGTGTGGCGGCACTTTTGTCGATGAGCCTTGTGTCATTGATGGCAATCTCGTCAGCGGTCGTACCTTCTGGGATCATGGCCACTACATGGGGCCGTGGATGAAGTTGCTTGATGGGGTTCGTACTAGTCAATAAACCTAATGCGATAATCAGTAGAAGGTAATGGGTCAGTGGTTTGATTCGAATCTCCAATTCATGAATTACGGAAGCATTTTTGAATGTGATAACTTTTCCTTTACAGGCACCCGGATTTGAGCCACTTGGATAATCTTCTTTTTATTTGAATGATTATTGGAATTCCAAGAGAGATTTTTCCCGGCGAACGTCGCGTGGCTGTTTCACCTGAAAATATAGAGAAATTCCGTGAAATTGGTTACGAGGTATTGGTTGAAGTGAGCGCCGGTTCCGAGGCTCGTTTGCCCGATGTTTCGTACGAGGAGGCGGGTGCCACCATCTCGAGTGAAGCGACAGATGTTTGGGCGAAGGCCGATCTCATTCTTAAGATTAGGCCTCCTTCCGAAGAGGAAGTCTCTCTTTTGAAAGAGGGAGCTACCCTCATCAGTTTTATTCAGCCCGCCCAGAACGAGGAATTGGTAAAGAGCTTGGCCGAAAGGAAGGTCAATGTGATCGCCATGGATTGTGTGCCCCGAATTTCTCGAGCCCAGTCGATGGATGCTCTCAGCTCGATGGCGAATGTGGCGGGTTATCGTGCAATGGTGGAGGCCGCTCACGAATTCGGACGTTTCTTCACTGGTCAGATTACGGCGGCGGGTAAGGTGCCCCCGGCAAAGGTTCTCGTAATTGGTGCAGGGGTGGCTGGTCTCGCCGCTATTGGGACTGCCAAGAACATGGGTGCCATCGTTCGCGCTTTTGATACTCGTCCCGCAGTTAAGGAAGAGGTTAAGAGTCTAGGAGCAGAATTTTTGGAACTCGATTTCGAGGAAGATGGCTCAGGTTCGGGCGGTTACGCCAAGGTGATGAGCAAGGAGTTCATCGAGGCTGAGATGAAACTTTTCGCCGAGCAAGCGGAAGAGGTCGACGTAATCGTGACAACGGCGATGATTCCCGGCAAGAAAGCGCCCATTCTGATCACCGAGGAAATGGTGAAGAGCATGAAGGAGGGTTCCGTGATCGTGGATCTTGCGGCCGAAGGTGGCGGAAACTGCGAATTGACGGTGTCCGGTAAAGCCAACCGAGTTCACGGTGTCACTATTCTTGGTTATTCCGACTTGCCCTCTCGTTTGCCTACGCAGTCAAGCCGTCTTTACGGCAACAATTTGACAAAGCTTCTCCAACTGCTTGGCGGACCTGATGATTTCGCCATTGATTTCGAAGACGAAATCCTTCGCGGCGCGACCGTTACGAAGGGGGGCGAGGTGACTTGGCCGCCGCCCAAGCCAGCGGAACCTTCGCCTACACCCAAAGTCGAGGCGAAAAACGAAGTAGTGGAGCTTCAATCTCCTGGAGCCAATTCGAAATCTTCCCTTTTTAGTCCGGGTGTTTTGCTTGGACTCGTCTGTATGGCCTTACTTGGCTTGGGATGGACGAGTCCTGCCGAGGGTGTATTTCTTCATCAAATCACCGTTTTCGTACTCTCCTGTTTCATCGGGTACATGGTGATTTGGAACGTCACTCCCGCCCTTCACACTCCTCTAATGAGCGTAACGAACGCCATCAGTGGCATTATCGTGATCGGTGGCATGCTCTTTGTTTCAGGTTCGCACCCATGGCTTCCTTGGTTGGCGGGGGTTGCCATTCTGATTGCCACCATTAATATTGCTGGTGGCTTTCTTGTTACTCAACGCATGTTGAAGATGTTTCGCAAGTGAGCAGCGGTCTCGTTACTTCGGCTTACCTCGTTTCGGGGTTATTGTTTATCCTCAGTCTCGGGGGGCTCTCCAAGCAGGAGACTGCGCGACGTGGAAACCTCTATGGCATTCTCGGGATGATTCTAGCG
>CALBIN010000599.1 GCA_937893275.1 uncultured Opitutia bacterium
ATCCGACCCGTTCCGACTCTGGTTCCTTCGTACCCACTCCCGCAGTAGCCGACGGGAAAGTTTACGTCCTACGCGACCGGGGTGAAGTCCACTGCATCGATCCCAAAACCGGTAAAAGTCATTGGGAGGACGCTTTTCCAAAAGCCAGCTCGAGCTACTACGGATCCCCTACCATAGCAGGGGGCAAGCTTTACGCCCCTCGCGAAGACGGGGTCATCCTTGTGGCCGACATCTCAGACGGTTTTCGTTTCCTTGCCGAGAACGACATGGGAGAACGTGTAATCGCCTCCCCAGTCCCGGTGACCAATCGCTTACTAATCCGTGGTGAAAAGCACTTGTTCTGCCTCGGGAAATAACAAAGGCCTACTGGAAGGAAAAGAGTCCGGTTCCGTTCAGTTGAATGTTTCCATGGGGGGTAGCGAAAGTAACGGTGACGTCTTGGGAACCGCTTGTGGCACCGGATGGAATGGCCAAACTACCTGTAACAGTGGTTGTATTTGACCTTGCAATCCCCGTTAAAGCAACACCCCCGACCTGAGCCGAGCTAGGCGCAACGTTCGCGGGCGGCAAGGGAGGTTGAGAATTCGCGTCGAAGGTAATGGTGACGAAAACGGTGTTTCCCACACTTCCTGCTGAAGGAGAGATTGAAACGACTCCGGTTCCCTGAGTATTACCGCTTCCCGAATTCGCAGTGGATTCACCAGCTCCGGAAACTCCGGATGAGGAAGGAGTCCCCCGATATTTTCTGATCGTATATGGATAGGCGATTTGCATCGTTTCAAATTCCGAAGCGATTGCAGACATGGCATTAGCATTAAGGGTAGTCTGCATGCCTTCAATAAACTTGACGAAGGTACTGTAGCTATCCGTTCCCGAAATGGAAACGCCATTGACCATAAAGCCAACCTTGAGAGCTGCTAGATAAGCAGAATCATCAGACCAAGGAAGAGGCAGCAGATTGTGTTTGTTGAGAGTATTTCGTACGTCATACCCGAAATGCGGATTGAGGTAACGGAGCACTGTGCCGTCGGGATCAGCCTCGATACTCATGACGTAGTGATAGATGCCCTCGGGGAACTCCGGAGTTGGTGAGACCAAACCATTGCACTCGTCTAGGTCTCCGCTCCCTGCAACGTATGCAGGGTTACCTGCTGAATCGTTTGTACCTGTGTAACCGCTCACAAGAAGAACTCCGGTCTTATTGTCGGCATTTCGCCAACCCACGGGACCATAAATAGGCCAACCATCGGCGGCAAAACCGATTAGCGGTGAATGTCCATTCGCCACAAGCAAGGCATCAAGCTCATCGCACTTGTCTTTTTCCGATTTCCAATCGTCCTTGATCAAGCGCAGGCAGGTAGGATATTTGTGATAGTGGTATACGCCGTTAATCTGGGGATGGCCACAACAACCGGAGAAGATTCTACCGTATGCAGCCGTTTCATTCGGATCCTCGAAGGGGTTGTAAACAGGTATTCCATTCAGTGCAACCCCCACGGTGCCAAGAGCTGTGTCGGTAGCAGTGTCATTGTTTACCGGATTAAGGGGAATGCGAAAAGCTTCCTCCGTCGCAACGACTTGGTTGGGATTGTTTCCCCCGCTTGCTCCGAGATTATTCTCGCTCAGCTTAAGGCTTTCAAAACCTCCGTTTGCCACCGTATTCCAACCATTCGAAACATCAATACCTATGACGCTCGGCTTGTAATTTGGCACGCCGTTTCCAGTAACGACCATCTGGTCGTTATCCGAATCCTTATAAATGGTTAGGGCATTGGACAAGTTTTGTCCATCGATGGTCAAGGTGACAGGGCCTCCGCCCGAAACTTGGTTTCGGTAGTTCGAGACTATCAAG
>CALBIN010000600.1 GCA_937893275.1 uncultured Opitutia bacterium
GCCTATATGCAGACCCCGATTGTGTACGGTGATTACTTTTACAATTGCCGCGACAACGGCGTGCTCGCCTGTTTCGAGGCGAAGACTGGGCGCTTGGTCTTTCAAGCCCGTCTTGGCTCGGGATTCGGTGGATTTACCGGTTCACCCGTGGCCTCCGGCGGAAAAATCTATTACGTTAGCGAGGTCGGCGAAGTGGTTGTGATAAAAGCGGGTACACCCGAGCTGAAAATTCTCGCCAAGAATCCTCTCGGAGATATATGCCTGTCCACCCCTGCAATCTCTGATGGTGAATTGTTCTTTCGTACTCGCACTCAATTAATCGCAATCTCCGACAAATGAAATATTCGCTCACTTTTCTTTCATTCCTATTTTCGTTTTTGGTCGTTTCGTCCATCCTCGTTCACGCCTTGGAACCAACAAAGACCATAGAACTCTGGCCCGGCGTCGCCCCCGGTGAAGTGCAGGGCGAAGTAGGTGAAGAAGCCCCCAAGCCCAATCGCCCCGGATCCAAGACAATCATTAGGCTTGGCAACGTGTCGAAACCAACCCTTTCGGTATTCCCCGCTCCCAAGAGCAAGGCCAACGGAGCTGCAGTTCTAGTTTGTCCAGGTGGTGGCTATAGCATTCTCGCCTACGATCTGGAGGGTACCGAGGTCTGCGAATGGCTAAACTCCATCGGAGTTACAGGCATACTTCTGAAGTATAGGGTTCCCCGTCGAAAAAACCGTGAAAAGCACGAGGCTCCCCTTCAAGATTCCCAACGAGCGATGGGCATCGTTCGAGCTAATGCCAAAGACTGGGGAATCGACCCCAAGCGCATCGGCATTCTGGGTTTTTCCGCCGGCGGGCATTTGACGGCTACGACGCTCACTAACTACGATGTGCGAACCTACGATCGAGTCGATGCCTCGGACGACCTGTCCTGCCGACCCGACTTCGGTGTTCTTATTTATCCTGCATACCTCGTGGACAACGAGACGAAGTCGAAGCTGGAACCCGAGATAAAGGTAACGAAGGATACTCCCCCATGCTTCTTCGCCCATGCGGGTGATGATCGTATCCCAGCCGAAGGCAGCGTGCAAATGTACCTTGCCCTACGTCGGGCCGGGGTCAAGGGTAGCGAGCTGCACGTTTATCCCAAGGGTGGTCATGGCTACGGTTTACGTGCTTCCGATCATCCCGTGGTCACTTGGCCCGCTCGGGCCGGCGCATGGATGAAGGCAATCGGTCTGCTGGAAGCGAAGTGATTCCCGATAGCCAACGTGCCTTGCGTTATCATGAGCGGGGGGAACCGCTCGAAGTTCTGAAACTGGACGAGATTCCTGTGCCCGAACTCGGCGAGGGTGATGTTCTACTCGAGATGCTGGCTACTGCCATTCACCCATCGGACATGGGCTTGATTAATGGTTCCTACGGCAATCTGCTAGAACTGCCCGCCGTCGGCGGACGAGAAGGGATAGGGAAGGTAGTCGCCGTCGGGCCTAAGACCGAGAAAAAGCTCATGGGCAAGATTTGTTCTCTGCCTGAACATTCGGGTACCTGGCTGGAGTACTCCGCAGCAAAAGCGGAAGACTTGATCCTGCTTCCCTCGCTTGTTCCGCCCGAGCAACTTGCCCTTGGTATTCTCAATCCCCTTACGGCTTGGCGACTGCTGAACGATTTCGAGTACCTCCGCCCCGACGATTGGATTGTCCAGAACGCCGCCAACTCCGCCGTCGGAACCAGCGTCATTCAATTCGCCAAACGTCTTGGCATAAACGTCATAAACCTCGTTCGACGCGAAGAACTTCTGGAACCTTTAAACGAGCTAGGCGCCAAGCATGTTTTGATAGACGACGAAGATTCTCCGACCGCCATTCACGACCTAACCGAAGGGACAGGCTGCCGTCTTGCTCTAAATTCAGTCGGTGGTCGCAGCGCCGTTCGCCTCGCCAAAAGCCTCACTTCAGGAGGCGTGCACGTCACCTTCGGAGCCATGACGGGCGAGCAGGTGCGCTTTCCTACGCGCAACTTGATCTTCGACGACATTCGCTTCGTCGGGTTCTGGCTAGACAAGTGGAAACGATCACGAGATCTCGCCGCCCTCCGAAACGCTGCCGAAGAAGTCCTCCAACCGCTCGCCATGACCGAGGTCCGCCACCCGGTCGACTCCACCTTCGCTCTCGACCAATTTCACGATGCCCTTAAACGAAACGCCGAACCCCGTTTCGGCAAGGTGTTGTTCGTTAGTGAAAAGAAATCCGAATGAGTGAATACCCATTGGCCCTGCTGGCGTTCGCACCGATCTTGGTAGCTGCGATCTTAGTGGCGGGGTTTCGGTGGCCCGCGAGTCGAGCGATGCCGATCGCCTATTTGACGGCAGTTGGATTGGCGTTGGGCGTATGGGGGTTGCCGATTAAGCAAGTCGCGGGTGCCTCGGCAAAGGGATTGGTCATCGCCGCCTCATTGCTTTACATTATATTCGGAGCCATTCTCCTCCTCAACAGCTTGCGTGAGAGCGGAGGTCTAAAGGTTATTCGATCCGGCTTTACCCGCCTCTCGCCCGATCGACGCGTTCAGGTAATCGTTATTGCGTGGCTTTTCGGGGCTTTCATCGAGGGTTCGGCCGGGTTCGGAACTCCTGCGGCCGTGGCGGTGCCGTTGCTGGTGGGACTTGGGTTTCCGGCCTTGTCGGCTGTGATCTCGGGAATGTTGATTCAGAGCACTCCCGTTTCTTTTGGAGCGGCAGGCACTCCGATTCTGGTGGGAGTCAACAAGGGGATGGATAAATTACTGTCAGGCATGACCGAGACGGAACGATACTCGTGGCTCTCGGACATCGGCGAAAAGGTGGCGTTTTTGCATGGGATTTGCGGTACCTTCATACCGTTGGCGGTAGTTTGCGTGATGACGAGATATTTTGGTCGAAATCGTTCATGGAGAGAGGGACTGGCTGCATGGCGGTTCGCATTGTTTGCGGCTTTCTCCTTTACGATCCCGTACGTCTTAGTCGCTCGGTACTTGGGACCTGAATTTCCCAGTTTGTTCGGTGCCTTGGTTGGCTTGGCGATCGTTGTTCCGGCGGCGAGGAAGGGATTCCTGACGCCGAAAGGCAAACCGTGGGACTTTGACGACAGCCGAAACTGGGATGCAGATTGGAACGGCAATCAGGTGACGGGGCAACGCGAAGAACCCACCGTCGACTTACCCCTGTGGAAGGCGTGGGCTCCTTATCTAGTAGTGGCGGGACTTTTAGTGCTTACGCGGTTGAGGGAGTTGCCCGTAGGCGGCTTGCTGAAGCAGGTTTCCCTGCAATTCGACAACCTGTTCGATTCAGGTCTCTCGGCAAGTTTCGACCTTCTCTATTTGCCCGGAGCCATCTTTATCATTGCGTCAGTGGCCACCTATTTTCTTCACGGCATGCGAGCTGAGTCGTACAAGCGTGCTTGGCAAGACTCCGCTCGAACGATGCTGAAAGCTTCAGTAGCTCTGGTTTTTACGGTTCCGATGGCTCAGGTGTTCATTAACTCCGGTGGTGGTTCCTACGAGGCCATGCCGGAAGTTTTGGCGAACGGGGTTGCCAATCTAGCGGGTGAGGCTTGGCCTTTCTTCGCACCGTATCTGGGAGGGTTCGGCGCTTTCGTGGCAGGAAGCAACACGGTAAGCAACATGACGTTTTCCCTGTTCCAGTTCGAGGTAGCTCAACAGATAGGGGCGAACCCAATGTGGGTTGTGGCCCTACAGGCCGTGGGTGGCGCCGCGGGCAACGTCATTTGCATCCACAACGTGGTGGCGGCTTCCGCAGTCGTTGGGCTTGTGGGGCGAGAGGGCGTTGTGATACGCAAGACCTTCGTCGTTTTTTGTCTCTATGCAGGTCTAGCCGGCCTAGTGGGAGTGGTTTTGCTCCGTTAGCCCTTTTGATGAACTCAGCCCGCCCAAGGGCTTGCTAGCTTCTTCTTAAAGGCGGTGATTGGGAAGAGCTTGCCGGGACAAAGGGTGTGGTGGGGATGGAGAACCTTGTGGGTGATCACGTTTTTGGCAGAGATGTTGCAACGTTTCATCAAGTAGCGGCAAAGCCCCTCGAGGACCTTCAATTGCTTGGCTGTGGGGCGGCGGGTTTCGAAGTTGCCGATCAGGCAAATCCCGATCGTGGTCTTGTTCCAGCTCTGCTTCTTTACGTGACCGCCGTCCAATTGTCCTTTCCAGCGTCCGCCGAAGTAGATTTCGCCGTCCTTTGCCTTTCTAGAGCCGTTGGAGACTACGAAATGGTAAGCGAGCCCGTTCTTCATGCCTCTGGCCTTGTGTACGTTGTGCATGTTCACGGCATCGTCGACGTTTGTGGCGCTGTGATGGATGATGATTTTCTTCCACTTTCCCGGGGTGGGGCGAATGCCGCCCAAGGTCTTGAGACTCTTGGCGTCCAATAGTGGAGGGGGCGGCTTGTAGGTCGATGTTCCGCCCTTGCTCAATGGGATTATGAGTTTTTGGCCGACTTTTATCAGGTTGGCGCTGGCTAGTTGGTTGCGAGCGGTGATAGCGCTCGCCTTGGCCCCGAATCGCGCTGCAATCGCGCCGAGGCTATCGCCTTTTTTTACCACGTAGGGCACTTCCGGGGCGGAACCATCGGGAATCTTCAGCTTTTTACCGACGAAAAGTAAATTGGCGTCCTTTATTCCGTTAATCGCCTGTAGAGCGTTTGCCGATACGCCGTACTTGTTGGCGATCCCGCCGAGAGTCTCGCTCTTTTGTACGACATGAACCCGTTCGGCCGAGGTCGAGCCGATACCGAGTAGAAAAAACGTAAGAAATAAAGCGAAGCGTCCCATCAATATTATTAAGACAGGCATAGGTGACGTTTCGTTGAAGGAGGCAACACAGAAAATCAAAGATTTACCTATTTGGCTTTTCTGTTTTGCCCTTCGAGCATCAATGGCTAGTAAAGACTGTCGTGCATTTAAAATGGAAACTCTGGTTGGTGTCTCAAGGTCTGTTGGTCATTACGGTGGTCATCATACAGACCGTTTTTCATAGAGCGATCGAGGTCGGGCCCATTCTTGGGGTGCCGAAACGTTCATATTCAGATATTATTTTTAAGGTTCCGGTAACAATTCCGGAAAAATTCATAAAAACTCAAGCGGACCCCAAGATTTGGGATGCTCGCTTGCCCCATGACCAAGGAAGAAAGCGTTAGGCGTAGTTTAAGCCGATATCGCCTCGCCTACAGGCAGGAAGAGGGCTTGCGGACGGCCTTCTACGGTGGTA
>CALBIN010000601.1 GCA_937893275.1 uncultured Opitutia bacterium
GTCCCAGCCAGACACGCGTCATCATTCGCACCGACAGGCTTCCTCTGAAAGGTACTCTTTTCTTGCCCAAGGGCGACGGCGACGGCATGCGACCCGTTGGCTTTCGCGTGAAGAAAGCTAACTCGGTCGGTGAACTGGAATTCCACAAGGCGCGAAAAGAATATTACGAACGTTTGCTCGCTCGAGGCATCCCCGGAGCCGCATGGTTCAGGCACCAAGCGGACTCCAGTGCCGCGGAGATGCCCAAACTGGACGCAAACATCACCAATGCGGCGAATCCCAACAGGCGTCCCAATCGTCCTTCACGGGGAAATCTGGAGGACACTCTAGACCTCTTTTCCGGAGGACGCGCCCTAAGTGAGAACCTGCAGTTTGATCGCGAATTGCGCCTCTCCCCCGAAGCCAATGCCACCATTCCCGTAAAGAACGTAATCGGCATCACCATCGCGGAAATGGAATGGGAGGAACTTTTGGGCGACAAAAAACCCGCCCTCGATCCACTCGCCAAGGTAATACCCGCAGACCAACACGCCATTTTCTTTCCTACCTTCGCCGACTTGCTCACCATCTTCGACGAGGCCGCCCTTCAGGGCACTCCGCTGCTTCGCTTGGCTGAGGCTCGTTCGGAGAGTGCCCAAAGCAAGGAGAAGTATCGCGACCAGCTCTGCCTTCCCGTGACCGAACTGAGTCGCCTGCTCGGACCTAAGCTCATCGCCTCAGTGGCCATGACGGGAGGAGATCCCTTTCTTCGTACGGGAACCGATCTGACAATCCTATACGAAGCCAAGCAGACCGAAGCCCTGGTCGCCTCCCTCGCCTTGCGCCGCCTGCAGACTTCGCAGAAACGAAAGGATACCAAGGCCGTCACGGGAACCGTTGCGGGCATCGACTACGTAGGGCTCGTCTCACCCGATCATTCCGTGAAGTCATATTCCGCCGTCTTGGGTAAAAACGTCGTCGTAGTCACCAACTCTCTGGCTCAACTTCGGAGGTTGGCCGCCGCCGAATCGGGCAAGAAACCCAATCTGGCAAGCCTCGACGAATACTCCTTCTTCCGTTCACGATACTTGCGGTCAGCCGACGTGGAGGAGCAAGCTTTCCTCATGGTAACCGACGCCGCTATTCGTCGATGGTGCGGACCTGCTTGGCGAATCGGCGCCTCCCGCCGCACTAGGGCCGCCGCCGCTCTCTCGGAACTCCAGGCTCGGCACGAAGCCGGGGCAAAGCTGCAAGCAAAAGAATTCCCCGAACTCGGTAAGATTTCGCTGGTTGCCGGAAAAGTACAGTCATCGAAATACGGTAACCTCGGATTCCTCACCCCCATCACGGAAATGGGAATCAAAAAAATATCCGCTCCGGAAAAACGTGCCTACGAGATTTTCCGCGACCGTTACCAATCCAATTGGTCTGCTTTCTTCGACCCCATTGCCGCTCGCCTCGTGATCGATGAAGGCCACCTTTCGGCAGACATCTCGATTATGCCCCTCATCGCAAACAGCGACTATCGCCAAATCATCTCGACCACGGGCACCGTAAAGCTGGATCCCAACGCCGGCGATCCGCACGAGGAATCTCTCGTCCACTGGATCACCGCGCTCGACATGAAGTCGCGCACCATGCAGCAAGCGGGAAATATGGCCGCTCTCTTTGCTCCCTCACTTGGACTGAATGCCTTTGGATGGGTCGGCCAATGGATGTCGGTCTACGCCGACGAATCTCCCTTTTGGGATGAATTCGGAAAAGCCGTCGCCAAGGACGGCGAGGACGGAGCCGAGGTATTCATGAAAGACAACGTCGGTCGTCTGCCACTCGCTCTAAACGTCGAGGCCACCAACCCATTCAAGCTCACTGCCTTTCTGGCCGCCCTCAGAGCCTGGGTCGAGCAAACCGCTCCCGGAATGACAACTTGGACAAATCACGAATACAAGAAGCAGGGATACGTTAAGATCGCGCCTGCGGGCGACATTCTTGAAGACCTCGAGGACGAAGGCGTGGATGAGATCGCCCTCTATTACGCGCCCTCCTCGAAATTGCTCACCGTGACCTTGAACGAAGCCCTCCTCAAGCGTTCGCTCGACCGCCGTCTCGACACTCGAAAAATGAAAAAGGAGAAGCAACCCCTACCCGAGAATCCCAAGCCATGGCTTGGCGAAAGCACCTCCATCACAGTGGACAGCAAGTTGATATCGTTTATGGACGTTTTTTCCCGCGATGAAATGACGAAACAATTCCGCCGTCGTTCTTGGAACAACCTCCCCATTCTCAACGAGTGGAAGCTAAACCTCGGAAAGGACGACGCCCTCGCCTACCACACCAAGACCTGGCACGTGCTGCTCACCTGCCCCGCTGGCGGGGAGTACGTCTGGAACGAGAAATTTCAAACCTACGAGTCCACCGTCTTTGGCCATCCCGGGGAACCCAAGACTCCAAAGGACCCAGCTTCCTTGCTGAAAGGTTTCAAGCGCCTCGATTTCGGGCTCACCTTCGAGCACGACGGACTTCGAGCCAGAGGCACCGCCTGGAAACGCCTCCCGAATGCAGGTGACTGAGTAACCATACATATGTGAGAATTCGGTCTTCTCGATCCGAGAGCAACCACTTGCGGCAACTAACTTTATGGCCAACCCGTTATCCGAGCCTGGGAGTTGAAACCAATGGAAAAGAATTTGATTACGGTAAAGGAGAGTACGGTTCCGATCTTGTTAGCGCTTATTTTTGTGGCTTCATGGAACGCAATAAGGAAAGCCCTTTCCTCGCCCATTACCTCATGATACTTCCCCACTGGCTCTTTGTGCAAATTTACTGATCTCCACAACAGACTTCCCCGATTCGCCGACCATACCAGCAGACCATGCAGATTGCGCCGATAACCGGACAAGTGATTTCGGACGAAATTTGGCCGCCGTCAGGGTAGTGTAGATGGGCTTCGGTCCTTTTCCGCAGGAAATGGAGAGTTTCGAATCTGTCCGAGTTACCCCTCTGGAGTGTAACCGAGAACAATGTCGAACCGACCAGCAACTTCGCCGATCTTGGATCCGGCAATATTCTTGAGGTCAACTTCAACTGATGCCCTCACCTTCGGGTCGCGAAAGCTTTTAAAGATAAAGTCCTTGGCGTTTCTCGGATCACCTTTGACGTAGCATTGAGTCGTGAATTTCTTATGTCCTCTCGTTTTCACTGCGACGTGAATGTGGGGAGCTCGTCCAGGATAAGGTTCGGGCTTGATCGTACGAAAATAATATTCACCAGTCGAACCGGTTAGAAATCGACCGTATCCTTGAAAATGATCGTCAAGCTTGCTACGGTCGCCGCCGCGGGAATGCATGTATATGCCATTACCATCGACTTGCCAAATTTCGACAACGGCATTCCGGAGAGGATTTCCCTTCATATCTAGTACCCGACCAGACAGATGAGTGATTTGACCAACTGCAGGCGTCAAGGAGTCATTAAGGACAAGCAAGTCGTTATCGGTATCCAGAGGTAACTTGTTGGGGTAAAAAGGTCCCGGAGTTTGCTGCGGAGTAAGTGTAAGTCGCTCGGCGAATGCACCGGGCACAGTAAGGACACTAGCGGCCAGAACCGAATCTCTCAAAAAATTGCGCCGAAGAAGGTGAACGGGAGGAGCTTTCATATGGTCATGGAATCTTCGATGGTTCTAGACAGCAAGAGAATTCCTTGAATCTTTTTTTAATAAAACTTTTTTACGAGCAAGCAAGTTATTCGCGTTATTCACATGGCTAATCCTCGAGTCGTCCTTCACTCTTTCGAAGCGCAGGAAAGGTAATGGTAGGAATTTGCAGGATTAATAGCAGAAATAATTACAGATAGAATTGGCCATTTTTTTATTTATCTAATGAATTGAATACCAACCATGTATGAAGCATATGATTTGACACTCAAAATAACCGATCGTAAATTGATGGCGATTTTTTGAAAGAATAAAACGTTTTATCTCGCTAAGCTTTCGGGCAAAGCGAGAGAGAGTTTTTTAAATAACTCCGTGAAGCCGGAGGAAAAGTCGGATTCATCTGGAGAATCCCGCTCCTTTCAGCAAACGGTTTCGACTGGGACTTGGAAGGCAAACGTTCACCCTGCCTGAGGCGGGAGTTCCCGCACCTGTGAATGTGAATTCTTGGGTAGTGGTCGCGAATCGAATCGCGAGACCGTGGTGAGTGGAAGTTAGAGAAAGCATAGTCGGGGCTCGACTGGTTTTCGTAGGCGGTCACCGAAAAGGTAAGGTCCTTACCACGACAGTTCAGATAGGTTTGAGATGACTGATGCCGCAAGGGCGTCAAGTTTGCCGAACCCTTCGGGGTTTTGGAGACCAAGTCACCTCGAGTTAAAGCGTGAAATTTTGCCATCGAGCGAAAGGTAACGCCAGGATTGCTCCTCGTGCCGCAAGGCATTGAGCGAGTTGCCGAAAATGACCGGAGAGATAAGAGGCGATACCCGTAGAGCAGGGCGAACGCCCACAGTTCTCTGTGGGGCAGAACCTACGAACAGAGGAGTAGCGTCATTAGGCAACGATGCTGTTCCGAGTGAATCGTAAGTCCGTTGTGTGGTACGCGAGCGATTTGCCCAGAAGCCTCAACTCGAATTCGTCGAGGAAACTTGACGACGACCCTGTCAGAGACCGCAATAAGGACTTGTTTCCTTGAATGACGTCGGGGAACTGGCAACTTCCCCCTAGGATGAGCGCAAAATGCCGGTATCCGGGAACGAGCGTGCGGCGAACGCCGTCCCACTTTTTTGAAGAGGGCTTGGAGAGCAATCTCCGGGACCCTTTCTTTTGTTGGCATTTTGCTTCTTCAGCTTGATCCGCGAATCCTCCCGTGAATATATTCGATAAATGGTAATCGTATTGCCACAGCCAATAGAAATGGCTTAGATAAAGAGCAGAGAAGCTTTATCATGAAATCCCAGTTAGCCTCATTCGCGTTGCCATTTTTCATTTTCATGAATTTTTCTCTGCCAACTTTTGGGACGAGCAAAAATAATTCCCTGAACTTGCTTGTGATTCAGACCGACGAGCATCATTTCAAGACGCTTGGCTGCTATGGCGGGAAAATCGTGGGAACGCCAAATATCGACTGGATCGGAAACAACGGAGCGATTTGCACCAGCTTTTATGCAAACCACCCCCGTCTGCTCTCCTTCCCGAGGGGCCTTCATGAGCGGTCGCTACCCACAACACACTCCGGTAACCAACAACAATATTCGACTCGATGACCAGATCGTGACCTTCGCCGAAATTCTACGGCGGAAAAGATACGCCACCGGTTTGGCGCTGATGGCCGGCAGCATCAGCCTGCTGGCCGCGGACGCGCCGGAACCGGTGCGGTCGTTCATTGTGAGCCGTTGCGCGGATTGCCATGACGGCGACACGAAGAAGGGCGACCTCGATCTCACGGCGCTGAAGTTCGATCCGACCGATGCCGGAAATTTCCGTCGCTGGGTCAAGGTTTACGAACGCGTCGAAGCGGGCGAGATGCCGCCGAAGAAGAAGGCGCGGCCGCCCGCGAGCGAAGTCGAACCCGCGTTGGGCGCCTTGGAGCAGGAGCTCGTCGCGGCGGACGACGCGCGGCTGGCGGGCACGGGACGTACGGCGCTGCGGCGGCTCACCCGCGTGGAGTATGAGAACACGATGCGCGACCTGTTTGACCTGCCGGGTATTTCGTTGCAGGCCCTGTTGCCACCGGATGGCTCAGTGAACGGGTTCGACAAGAACAGCGACGCGCTGAGCATCTCGCACGTCCACTTGGCGAAATACCTCGAAGCGGCGGATCACGCGTTGGACCTTGCCATCGCCTGGCGTCCCGAGGCGCCGCGCGTGCAGCGAGTGCGGACGTCGCTGCTGAACCGTGGCGGGCAAGTCCCGCATCTCTCCATGCAGGGCGACGTGGTGCTGCTGCGGGACTTCCAGCCCGACCCGGCCTATCCGCCCGCGAGCAAGCACCGGCACATTGATCAGGGTGCGCACGAGACGATGGACATGTTCGAGACGGACAGTTCCGTTGGCATTTTCCGGCGCGAGGATGAGTCGGTGAATTACTACTTCCGTGGGCACACCACGATTTATCCCGGGCGCTACCGGGTGCGCACGTCGCTGTGGTCGTTTCAATGGGACAAAGGCCAGGTGCTCCCCGCGCGCGGCACGGAGGCCATGCGCTTGGCAGTCGTCCAACTCACCAGCGACGGACGCGGCGGGCAGCATCCCAACTACACGCTCGGCTATTATGGCGCCCCTTCGCTGAAGCGGGCTGAACACGGGTTCGAAGTCTGGCTCAACGAAAACGAGATGCTCGGCTGCGATGTCGCATCGCTCGCGCCCGTGGCCAATTATAGCCGGAAGGGGCGCGCCATGGCGTTCACCGGCCCGGGCATCGCGGTGGATTGGCTTGAGGTTGAAGGTCCGCTTCACGACGTGTGGCCGCCCCATTCCCATCGCGTGATGTTTGGCGAACTGCCCATCCGGGAATTCGTCGCCAAGGATCATCCGGACGTGCGTCCACCCCGGCGCGTGAACTTCGAAAAGCTGTGGTTGCGGCTCGGTAAGAACAAACCTGATCCCGTGAAAGGGATCTGGACGGTGCAAAGCGAACAGCCGCTGGACGACGCGGACCGGTTGCTGGCCGCCTTCCTGCCCCGCGCCTTCCGCCGGCCGGTGTCCGAAAAAATTCGCAAGCGCTACGTGAGACTGGTGGAGCAGCGGCTCCAGGCCGGGGACTGTTTCGAAACGGCGATGCGTTCGGCCGTGCGTGCGGCGTTTTGCTCGGCGGATTTTCTCTATCACAACGAGCCGATCACGAAGCTCGACGGTCATGCACTCGCCAACCGACTGTCCTATTTCCTGTGGAACTCTTCGCCAGACGAGCGGCTCACCAGGCTGGCTGCCGCCGGGGAATTGCCCCGGCCGGAGACGTTGCGTGCCGAGGTCGAACGCCTGATCAAAGACCGGCGCTCGGAGCGGTTCGTGGAAGACTTCCTCGGCCAATGGCTCAAGCTGCGCCAGATCGCCGCGAACAATCCCGACAAGAAACTTTATCCGGAGTTCAGTCCGTATCTTCAGGAATCGATGGTTGCCGAAACGCGGGCCTATTTCCGTGAACTCCTCGACCGTGACCTCGACGCCACGCATCTCGTCCGCTCGGACTTCGCGATGCTTAATGACAAGCTCGCCGCGCATTACGACATCAAGGGCGTGAGCGGTCCGAAGATTCGACGGGTAGCGTTGCCGGCCGACTCTCCGCGCGGCGGCTTTATCACTCAGGCATCCGTTCTCAAGATCACGGCCAAT
>CALBIN010000602.1 GCA_937893275.1 uncultured Opitutia bacterium
AGAACCGCTTGTTGTGGAATCAGCGAGCGAATCGGCATTCACGTTGTTTCCATCTAGCCACAATTCCATGCCGGAAATCGACTCCGTGAAAAGCTTGTAATATCCTACGGATAAAACTTGGCTCGTGGCTGTTGCGGGGTTGTTAGATAAGTCGCCGGGTTGTGTGGCTGTTATCGTAGTGGTACCTGCTGAGCGAATCTTTATCGTCTGATTACCTGGCGTTATTCCTTCCACGGAGGCGACCAGTGGGTTGGAGCTTTGGTAAGTGACGAATAATCCGGAACTGGCTATTGCTTCCGGATCGAAGTCGAAGTCACCAATTGATTTGTTGGGCATGGGAGCGAATGCGATTGTTTGATCGAGTTTTCCAACCGTAATCTGGATACTTTTATTTATACTTGGAGAAAAGGTCGCATCCCCCGGTTGGCTCGCGTTTATGACGGTTGTTCCAGCGCTCTTTAAGCGAATGCGATTGAAGTCACCTATGCCTGCACCGTACACCTTGGCTATTGTAATGGCGTTGAGATCGGCGGCATAGAAACGAACGTCGTCGAGTTCGCCGTTGAAGTAGTTTCCTCCGTCCGATCCGAGTTTAACAAAGCTGGAGGCCTTGGTGTTTATGGGGGTAGAGCCGCTCCCCGAAGCCACTTGCGCTCCATCCACATAGAGCTTTACTGCAGAAGTATCCGCATCCATCGGGACGACTACTGCCAGGTGATGCCATCCGCCGTCCGCGAGGCTGGTTCCGCCCTCCAGCGTGGTTCCTCCCAAGTCGAGAGAAACCTTGCCTGCGTTTAGAGAGATTGCGAACAATGCGCCGTTGCCCGATCCTCCATAGGAGAGCAGGGGACGATTATCTACAGTGGTTTTGAACCATAGTGCAACGGTCCTGAGACTCTTTCCGGTTATTCCTGCATATCCTGGTATCAGCACGTGATCATCAGTGCCATCTAAGACAAGTGCGTTTCCGAATTTGCCCGGAGTTCTGGAGGATGAACCGTCGGTTCCTTGCAGGATTCCGTTGTGAACGGTTCCGCCTTGGCCGGAAGAGTCGAGTATGGTGGAACCGCCGGAAGAGTCCATCTTCCACCATGCATCCAAGTTTCCTTGGAGGGACACGGCGGCTTCGGCGACGTCAGGATTCTCAATGGCATAGAGCACCGGCAATCCGGAAGTAGAGCTCGCGTTGAGATCAACGAACTGGTTTACGGCGATATTAGAGAAGTCCTGGGTCCAAGTGATTGACTGTGAAGTCTTGTTGCTAACGATCAAGGATCCGTTCAGGTAGGTAATGAAGTATTTGTCTGAAGTTGAGGTTGGGACGATTGCATAGGTGCCCTCCGGGCTGGAAGCATTGGCGTCGGTGCTAAGCGAAATAGTCGATTTGAGCCCAGTGGTTTCGTTGTCGTCGTTTACGAAACCGCTTACGAAATGGGTAAACGGCGGGTTGGCTACCCCTACGTTGCGTGTCTTGTCGTCGGCGGTAACAGTCAAGGGAGCTTTTCCAATGGACACAGTTCTACTCATCGGCGACGCGGGGTACATGGACTTCGTACCGGAAGCATGAGCTGAAATAGTAACTATGCCACTGTTCTTAATCGTAGCGGTAGCTCCCGTCGATGAAAGTGCGAAGTCGCCAGCTCCCCCTCCGAATAGGGTGACCACCTCATTGGTCGTCAAGACCTTGTCGTAAAGTCGCAGATCATCCATGAGACCCTT
>CALBIN010000603.1 GCA_937893275.1 uncultured Opitutia bacterium
GGCCAAGTACTCGACGATGATCGTCTTCAAGCCTGGGACTGACGTCTCTAGCCTGGAAGCCCTCGTTGATGCGGCCATCGCTGACAAGTTTGGCGACAAAGTCCCGAGCAACCTTCGCAACCCTCTCCGCGACGGCGAAGAGAAGTCACACCTCGGCGGCGCGTTCGTCGAAGGCGCGAAGTTCCTCACGGCCAAGTCGAAGTTTGTCCCCGGCATCGTCGGTGCGGACCTCGGCGCGATCATCGACCCCTCGGAGATCTACCCCGGCGTCGAAGCTCGCATCCAGGTAAGCGCCTTTGCTTACTCGATGAACGGCAACGCTGGCGTGGCTTTCAGCCTCTCCAATGTCCAAAAAGTCAGGGACGGAGAGCGTCTGGGCAACAGCAACGCAGCTGAGACGGCGTTCGACGCGATTGACGTGTCCGACCTCCTCTAATCCCAACGATTGATCGAACATGGCGGACCCTTAGCGGGGTCCGCCCTTTTTTATCTTCGTAGCCGCTGGGCTGCGTGGTGGAGCGGGCAACCGCTGTGAAGCCGTTCAAGCGGGAAACCGCACCCGACAAGAGGGAACCAGATGCTTTTCGTTGACTACGAAACTCGATCCCGAGCCCCGCTTCCTGCGGTCGGCTCAAAAGTTTACTCCGAAGATCCGTCCACCGAGATCCTGCTTGTCGGTATGGCGTGCGGCCCGGACGAAGAGCCCTTTATCGCCGAACGAATTGAGCAGTGGGACCCCGGCACTCGGATCGTCTCTTGGGGCCGCTTTGACTACCATATCTACCGATCAATAGAAGACCCCTCGTATCGCTCAGACCACTGGATCGACGCTATGGCGCTCGCCCGGTATACCGGAATGCCTGCGGGGCTGGATGCGTTTGCTACGGCTCTCGGCTTCGGCAGCCAAAAAGACCGGCGCGGCAAGCAACTCATCAAGAAATACTGTATGCCGCAAGCGGATGGCGCGTTCCTCCCCCTCGAAGGGGAAGACCTGACGGCCATGTCCGAGTACTGCCTTCAGGATGTCCGGCTGTTGCAAGAGGCGTGGGTCCGCCTGAAGTCCCTGCTACCGGAGTGGGAGGAGCACTGTCGCCCCGCCTACGAGGCCACAGAGCGAATGAACGATCGGGGTGTACCGATCGACCGACGGGCCGCAGAGAACGCCCTGTCGCAGTGTGAGGCTCACACAGAGAGGCTGGCAGCCGAGTGTGAGTCCCTGTGCGGGTTCAAACCAAGCCAGAATCTTCGGATAGCCGATTTCTTGGGTGTGAAGTCTTGCGCGAAGGGGATTCTGGAGGACATGACCTTCGACGATCCCTCAAGGGAACGGGTCAGGGAGATCCGTCTGGAGTCTGCCAAGGCCGCGACCAAGAAACTCGTACCGATGCTTCAGATGTCGCTATCCACCGGCCGAGCTTACGGGTGCTTCGTCTTCAACGGAGCCCACACCGGCCGGGGTGCAAGCCGAGCGATCCAGTTCCAGAACATGGTCAAGGCAAGGGTGAACCCCGAGGTATTCACAAAGCTGCACGCGGGGACGGATCTAGTCAATCCGCTTTCCGATGTACAGCAGAATATCCGGGGCTTCATCCGGCCGGTGGACGGTGTGCTTGCGGTGGCGGATTACGCTCAGGTCGAGGCACGCATTGTGGCGTGGTTGGCGAACTGCGAAGGGATGCTCTCCGCTTTCCGTGATCCCGACCGAGATGTGTACCGCGAGGCTGCGGCCAGGTCGTTTGGCATCCCCGTGGGGACGGTAGACGACACCCAGAGATCCTACGGCAAAATCGCGATCCTCGGTCCCGGCTACGGGGCGGGCGGAAAGGCTCTAGCTTCTCAGGCTCCCGGCTACGGCATTCAGATGACCGAGGCGGAGGGGGACAAACTCAAGGACTTCTACCGAAACGATCTTGCTCCAGAGGTCCCGCTGCTGTGGGACGCCTACGAGAGAGCGGCCAGAGATGTGGTCAGCGGTCGAATTACAGCCACGGAGCGGGTAGGCCCGGTCGGTTTTGCGTTGAACAGCTCGGGCGGGTGTCTCGAAGTTACACTCCCCTCGGGGAGAAAGCTGAGATACCTGAACCCGCAAATCGGCGAGGATCGTTTCGGCGACCCCGCTGTGGTGTTTCAAAGCAAATACGGTCAGAAGTCGATTTGGGGTGGGCACTGGTTGGAGAACATTTGCCAAGCCATCGCGGCCGACTTGAAGAACGCAGCACTGGTTCGTCTTACCCGACGCAATGCGTCGGTCGTTCTTGAAGTCCACGACGAACTGGTAATAGAGAGTCCCGTATCCGAAGGCCCGGGCTGGGTGGACTACATGCTTTGCGTTATGCGTGACCCACCGTCTTGGGCACCCCGGGGGCTGTTTGATGCGGAAGGTCAACTCATGGATCGGTACTCGAAATAGTGCCGGGACCGGAAGCGACCATCGAAAGGGAATGCGGTGCATTGGCGAGCGCGGTTGGCTTTGGATTCTACAAAATCGCGTTTAAAAACCGTCGGGGTTGCCCTGACCGAGTTCTTACTGTGGACGGTGATCCTGATGGCGGGCTCGCTGCTGCTCTTAGTGGGCGCTGTGTGTTTCTTGAGTTCAAGCGCAGTGGTGCAAAGCCGGACCCTGTTCAAGTCTTGGCGCATGAGGATCTCCGCCGTCATGGAGCGCGTGTTGAGGTTGTAGATTCGGTCGAACAGTTCAAAGGGATCATGCAGGAATACCAAAGAGGGAGAGAGTCGTGAAAGTGTTAGTTGCTTGCGAGTTCAGTTCTACCGTTCGGAGTGCTTTTGAGAAAGCAGGCCATGAAGCGTGGTCGTGCGACATCCTACCGACCGAGGGCGACCCCCGGTTTCACATTCAAGGGGATGTGGGAGAAGTTCTTGGCGAGGGCTGGGACCTAATGGTGGCCCACCCGCCATGCACACACCTTGCTTCAAGCGGTGCGAGGTGGTTTAAGGACAAAGTAGTCGAGCAAAAAATGGCTGTGGATTTTGTTCGTCAGTTGTTAGAAGCGGACATACCGATGATTGCGTTGGAGAACCCCGTGGGGGTGCTTTCGACAAAGGTTCGCAAGCCAGACCAAATCATTCAGCCTTGGGAATACGGACACCCTGAGTCAAAGCGAACGTGTCTATGGCTCAAAAGACTTCCGCCCCTTCGACCGACAAATGTGCTGACCCCTACGCGGCACGACGGGCGATGGGAGAATCAAACACCTTCGGGGCAAAACCGGCTTGGGCCTTCCGCTGACAGGTGGAAGCTAAGGAGTTTGACGTATCAGGGGATCGCCGATGCAATGGCGAATCAGTGGGGATGAAATGCTTACGCGAGACGACTTGCACGATTACCAACAGGAAGCGGTGGAATGGCTGACTCAAAGGAAGAACGGATTTCTATGGTTGGGGACCGGCGACGGCAAGACCGTAATAGGCGCTTCGAGTATTACGAGTGGTGCCCGTGTGTTGATTGTCGGAACGAAACGGATCGTCGAGAACGTGTGGCCGACCGAGTTGAAGAAGTGGTCGCATTTGTGCAGCTTGAGCTATTCGAGCGCGACGGGGCCAAAGAAGAAACGGGAGGCAGCGGTGGCGTCTTCCCCCGACATCTTGGGGGTGTCCTACGAGAACTTGAAGTGGTTGATCGAGGAAGGGCACACGGACGACCGATGTTTTTGGATCTTCGACGAAGTGTGCCACATGAAAGATCCCTCGACGAAGCGGTTCAAAGCACTCCACAAGCATTTCAAAACGAACCCGCCCGACAAGGTATTCGGGATGACCGCAACCCCTTCGACCGAGGGGCACTTAACCCTGTATGCACAGTGGCGCTCGGTCTTGGGGGACGCCCGCTTGGGCAGGAACCTGACTGAGTTCCGACACCTGTTTGCAACGGCGCATTTCCGAGGCTCGTTTACGGACTACACCATCACCGAGGCAGCAAGGGAAAAGATCGAGACGCTCCTACGACCGGACGTTTTCACGATCGACCCAAGCAAGCGGCCGTACCAAGGCAAGCCGTTAATCATCGACGTACCCATCCCTTGGGGGACGACCGGGGCAAGAG
>CALBIN010000604.1 GCA_937893275.1 uncultured Opitutia bacterium
CGTAAGAAGTCGCCCCAAATATGATCCCGATCAAGATTCCGATAATCAAAACAACCACCAGCAACTCCATCAAAGTGAAGCCGGTACATCTCTCTTTAGCCTTCATCGGATAACGACTCCGAAGAGAAACCCAGCTTGATGAGAACCTCTCGCATCTCGACTAGGTCTTCGTCCACAAGAGCCAATTTCTTATATTTACCATCTAGTTCCACCGCAGCCAAAAGGTAACGAAGAGCTGTCTTAACATCTCCCTTTTGACAAGAGTAACACGACAGATTGTACTTAATGCAGGGGTCATCAGCATGTCTTTTTTCTGCATCAAGAAGAACCTCGCGGGCGGCCTCCATCGATTCGCTGCGACGCAAAGCATAGGCTTCGGCAATCCACCATTCCGAAGCATCGGGATATTTATGTCGAAGTATACGAGCAGTTTCGAGCATGGAGTTCCAATCCTCCGCATCCTGCCGCACGGCCAAATTCATGGTGAGAACATCCTGTCCCAATCGATCCTCAGGAGAAATTTTCGACAATTCTTCTTCGGCGTCCTCGTACATCTCGAGGATGCGAAAACCATTGGCTCGCTGCATACGAACTTTGGTACCAATGGGAGAACATGTCTCATTGCCGTGATTGTTGGCTTGGTCAGATCCCTCGGTCATATCTTTCATTCTTTTTAATGTAAAACAACATCCTCGGGCAAGGAGTAAGACGAACTATTGTCTTCGCTTTGACACCAACAACAGTGTGTGCCTGAATATTGAATCTATGAAAGCGGATTCGCAAGGCAAGTTAACGGTCATGATCTTGGCAACAATGATTGCCGGTTGCGAAAGACGGACTGAAACTACCCCAAACTCGACAGTTCTCGAAAACGCTCAAAAAGCCGGCGACGAACCCGAAGCAAACGCAACAAGTCGCAGCGACTCAAACACTACGATCTTAAGCCCAGAGGAACAGAAGCAAGCCCTCGACGGGATTCTAACTCATCTGGATGAAGCCAAGGAACGAGCGGGTCTCGATGAGGAAACGCTATCCACTTTCGGCTCCGTAAACTATGCAAATGGCGGTAAATACGTCGGGGGGTTCAAGAACGGAAAACGGCATGGTCTCGGTTCCTTCGTATTTGCAAACGGAGACCGTTTTCGAGGCCATTACGTGGAAGGGAAACGTGAAGGCTACGGCACCTACGAGTTCACTTCAGGAGAACGATACGAAGGTTATTTCCATAACGGCAAGTATCACCACTGGGGCCTTTACTTTTTTAAGAATGGCGACAAATACTTCGGGCAATACCGGCACGGAACGCGAGACGGAACAGGCACCCTATCCAAGAAAAACGGTGAACGCTACGAAGGGGATTTTTCCGATGGCAAACGAGAGGGGTTCGGTTCATGCGTATTCGCGAACGGGTCTCGCTACTCGGGAACATGGAAAAACAACGAACCCGAGGGATGGGGCACTTACGTAATTGCTCCAAAGGCGACAACGGGGAACAACCCAAACGAGTTCGGGACGAACGGAAAGGAAGCTCAAACCTCTACTGATCCTTCGAGCGAATCGCTGACGAGTGAATTCCCCGAACAGGTCAATCCCATTCCGGCCCTGCAAGATTCTTCCGCCATCACTGCGACAGACTCCCTGGGCATAGACGGCATCGAAACCTCGCACGCGTCGACTGACCCGAACCTTCCTCTGTCCATGGAAAACAAAACGGACAGTTTGAAAGGCGACTCTACCGATGGCTTTCTAGACTTCGACAACGGAGACAGGTACGCCGGTCAAATGCTCAAAGGATTGCCTCACGGACAAGGCGCCTACCTTTTTGTCAACGGTGAACGCTACCTAGGAGACTTCCGCAAGGGTGCTTACAATGGGCAAGGCTTATTTGCCTTCAGTGATGGATCCCGTTACTTAGGGCAATGGAAAAACGGATTATTCCATGGAGGCGGTATTCTCTACGGTCGGAGCGGCGAAGTGAAGGAAGAGGGAGAATGGGTTGAAGGTCTCCTTCAAGTAAAGACTACTCCATAAGAACATCATATAAATTCTTTCGCAATCCACGTGCTTGCGTCATCAAGGATAGGTTGCTTTGCGAACGCATCCGTTCCTTGGCCAATTGTACGGATTCCTCGGCCATTTTCCCGTCAGTCATTCTCGACAGTCCCCTTTGACCGGCAGCAACCTGCTCGCTCATTCTTTCGTTGGCAAATTGCAATTCTGCCAAGTTGCCACCTAATTTCGCCAACTGTACACCAACTCCCTCGATTTCATCTTTAACCAAATTCAAAGCATTAGCGGCATCGGTGAGAGTACCAATTCCTACCCCACTAAGAACTCCTAAACCAACAGGATCCAAATTTGCAGTTGAACCGATTGACTCGTCTCCAACGAATAAAAAATTCGTTGGATCATTCTGTTTATATGAAGCTCTCAATTGAAAGATACTTGTCGCCTCAACATAAACGGTAACCTCAGTCGAATTACCATCGGAGGGATTAGTTGAAACATTCCCAAGTGAAGTTAATTTTTGGCCAAGAATAGAAGATATTCCAGTATCGGAACCATCATCAACAAGTCCAAAGTTACTTAAATACTTGGGTTTGTTGTCATAAACGCTATTATCCACAATGGGCAGGTCGTCAGCCGTACCAACCGTATTGTCGGGACCATCAACAGCAGTTCCATCTCCTGGCGTTAAAGGAGTGAATTCAAAAGTCGTATTCTGGCCTGGAGCAAAATCAATTACGAACCTGTCGAAATCAAAATTGTAAGCATTGCCCTGAGTATTCCATTTCCAACCAGTATCAAAGATAACATTATTGCCTTGTTTAACAATATACTGCTCCCCGGTTCCTCCCCCATTCATCTCCAAAGTCATTTGACCACTAGTATACAAGACGTCTTTAGTAACTTCCCAATATTTACGATTATTGGAGGGATTAATTCCAGAATGAGGAGTTTTATCGCTAAAACCATCGCTGAAGTCGATCTTCTGAACTGTCCATGCAGCCATGTCATCATAAAGGTATTTATCCTGAAATTCATCCGTACGAAGAAACTCTAAATCCTGCTTTAAAACATCAAATTCCTCATTGAGAGTCTGTCGTTGATCATTCCCAAGCAAAGGATCCATTGCCTGACTTGAAAGAATAGACATTCTTTGATAGACTTGATGAGCATGTAACAAACCCGCTTCCTGCATTTGAGCGTAAGTGACGGCATTCTGCATGCCTTGGAGCATGGCGTTTTTCGCCCTCGTATTACCTTCCATGCGAACGGCATAAGAGAATTGCCCGCCATCGCCTGCATCACGCAAGCTTGCCAGGGCATCGCCTGAACGCAAAGTACGCCCCACGGAACGCTGCAACCCTGCCAAGGCCCGACTAGTAGCCGTGGCTAGATTTCCAAAGATCGGTGCTGATGCAGAAAGCATGGCAACTAGAGCAAGATGTTCATGAGATTTTGATTGATCCCTCTCGCCTGCGTCATCAATGCGATACTGCCTTCCGAAACAATTTTGTCGCGAGATAGTCGTACCATATCCTCGGCCATTTCTGCATCTGTCATTCGATCCAAGGAAACCTGTCCTGCCATTACCTGACTATTCAACCTATCGATTGAGAATTCAAGTTCGGTCAAATTTGATCCAAGCAAGGCTTTTTGATCACCTAATTTTTCAACAAAAGAAGTTAGCGTCGACACCGCGGAAGAAGCACTGTCCGAAGTCAGTAGATTCAATGCGGAGGAATCAGGCAAACGAGGGACTTCTATGTTTTCCAAATCAAAAGAATGATCATCTACAAAAACCTCTTGTTTCGACTCGGCGACCTCTATGTTATCGATTGCCCACCACCAATTATTCCTTCCGCTATAATCCCAGCTAACCTGCATGGAACTAGCCCCTGTAGGATTGTTAACGGCCAACTCGACACTTTCGTCATACCCATCGGGAGAAGCCCCGTCCAGCTGAAGAATAGTGCTCGACGCTCCTCCATCAAAAGAGACGATAACTTTGCCTACATGAGCTCCCGCCTCCTGCCTCCAACTGGAATCATATTTTAGAAAAATGGTATTTGCTTCTGCTCCCGAAATATCGATGGACGGAGTGCTCAGAGCAGAATCAAGCTGGATCCCGGCATAACCATCATCATCAAATTCGTCTGAATCCGCGACAGCCACCACCCCGGTACCTTTGGTGAAAAGGTTTCTATTCTGACCGCCATCTCCAATTGTTTCGGCTGCGGTGTTTTGCCAAGATTCAGAATCCATGAAAGTCCACCCATCAAACTCAGGAATCACGGTACCACCACCTGTCCCGTGAGCGGCAGCCTTCTGCATCGTCCATTGACTAGGGGGAGATGATGTCCAATCCGTACCATCACCAGACATGACAATTTCCTCTGTAGCTGAAACAAAGGGATTCAAGCTAAGGTCATCAAAGTTTTCCTTCAAATAAGACCGACGATATAATTTCTGACCATTAAACCGCTGTTTTCCGATCTGATCGGACAGGTTTCTCAACTCATTGAACTCCAAATCCAGATTCTTTCTGTCAGAGGCAGACAGAATTGGATCGGCGGCGAGAACGGCCAGTTCACCCATTCGATCAAATATGGACATCGCAACAGTGAGAGCTCCTCTTTGTGATTGAGAAAAAGAAACCGCGTTTTGTAGCGAGGTGATCTGCGCTTGCTTGGACTTTACTTGGGAACCCAAACGAGAGGAGTAAATATGCTGCCCTCCATCTCCATTATCGAGAACCTTCTCCGAACCATCTCCCTGCAATGCCAGACCCACCGAACGCTGCAAACCAGCCATGGCTCGACTCGTAGCAGAGGCGAGGTTGCCGTAAACTGGTGCGGTTGGTGAAAGCATGAAAGTATCGGTGAAGATACCGGGGATCCACTTCCATGCGGGACCTCGGATGACGTGAAAACCTGAAACGCCTCCGTGCGTGCGTGTATAATATCGCGCTGATAAACTGGTCTTGTCAAGTGCAGGAGCAAAAATAGTTCACTTTTTTTTATTCCACAAAAAAGCCAAAAAACTACCCAATATGCAGTGAGTGACCGCACTTAAGGCACAAGGCGTAACCGCCATTGGTAGATCCCCGAAATGCTTGATAGCCAACGCAGATCCGAGACCCGAGTTCTGCATGCCGACCTCAATCGAGGCCGTCCGGCAAACCGAAGCATCAAACCCCGCCAGCTTCGCAAAAAGGTAACCGAGTGAAAAACCTCCTATGTGCAAAAGAGCAACGGCGGCAGTCAAAATGCCAATATTGTCTAAAATTCTATCCCTATTGGCAGCCATCACGAAACCCACGATCAGAATGATAAAGAGAACGGACACGAAAGGTGAATAAACGGATACTTGCTTGGCGGCCTTGGAAAAGAATCGATTAAGGATCACACCCGTGGATATGGGTAAAATGACAACGAGGAAAATGCTTTTTAGCATCGCCCAAGCGTCGACAGGCACGTACTGCCCCGCGTAAAATTCAGTGAGCAAGGGCGTTAGGACTACCGCAAGCAAGGTGGAAACCGCCGTCATGCTGACTGACAAAGCGACGTCCGCCCGAGCAAGAAAAACCACGACGTTGGAAGCCGTTCCACCCGGACAACAAGAAACCAGGATCAATCCCACCGCCAAGCCCTTGGGAAGGCCAAAAAGATAGCCGATTCCCCAACCGAGTACGGGCATGATTAGAAACTGAAGAACAACCCCGAGCCCAACCGCCTTTGGAGACTTCAAGACTCGGAGAAAATCATCCACCGAAAGGGTCAAACCCATCCCCAGTAGGATTACACCCAAACCGACTGTAATGGCATCTTTGCCGAACCAAAGAAAAGTCGAGGGCCACCACAAGGCAATTAGGGCGACCAAAACGGACCAAACCGGAAAAAGGTTAGTGCCCAAACGAAAACAATTGGCAAGCATGGGAATCAAGAGACCTTGCCGCCACCTCCATGGCAAGGAAAAGTCGATAATGGAAACCCGAATCGACTTTACTTCCGGCCTTTGGGAAAGAAAGATGAGTGATGAACACCTTGCCTTTCCCAGCTTTGAAATTGCCGATTGCAGTGATCCTTTTCGCATTTTGCTTCAGCTTCTTATCGGGTGATGAGCAAGTCGGGCAATGGCGCTTCGACTCTTCGACCTTGCAGGAGAAAACGCTCAAATCGACGGTGGGACCGTGGGTGGGCAAGGTTTTGGGATTCGCCTCGCTCACAAAAGAAAAGCCTTTGGCGCTGGAAGCTTCCAAAGAGTTTCGAGGAATCATCCTCTCCGAAGACATCGAGAAGGCCAATCTCCCCGCCAAGGATATGACTGTAACAGCTTGGGTCAGGGTAGACAAACCAATCGAATGGGGTGGAATTCTGGGGGCCATTCAGGACAACGGTTCCTTCGAACGAGGATGGCTTCTCGGATATGTAAAAGATTCATTTTTCTTCGCGATTTCCTCGGAAAGCAAGAAAAGGCTCACCTACCTAAAAACCGTCCTGCCGTATTCACCCGGATACTGGTATCACCTTACGGGAACCTACGACGGCAAAGTGCAACGCATCTACATGGACGGCAAGCTTGCCGCTGAATCGAAGGTCCAAAGCGGCCCCATCCTATATCCACCGAAGGGGCGTTTCGCGTTAGGCGCCTACCTCGACGAAAACGAACACTATCCCTTCGAAGGTCGTCTGGAACAAGTCACTTTATGGAATCGCTCGCTGGAACCGAAGGAAATCGCAGGCTTGTTCAACGGACGCAAAAAACTCTTTCCCTCGGTCGAGACCGTTGCAAGTCCGAACGCATCCGAGGATTGGCCCACTTTCCTACACGACAACGAACAGTCGGGAAAAGGCGCCGCGACCATCAAGGGAGAACTGTCTCTCCGCTGGACGCACCGGCTCCTCATGCCGCCAAAACCTGCATGGCCTCCTCCCGCAAAGCAGGATTTCTGGCACAAAAAATACAAGCTGAAACCTCGGGTAATCTTTGATCGCGCCTTCCATATCGTCGGGGTGGGCGACCGTCTCTATTTGGCATCCTCGGCCGATGACCAAGTCCGCTGCCTTTCTCTGACCGACGGTGAAGAATTGTGGAGTCATTTTGCCGAGGCTCCCATCCGCCTCGCCCCCACTGTCGCGGGCGAAAAAATTCTTTTTGGCGGGGACGATGGCTACGTTCGTTGCCTTTCCGCCTCCAACGGCAAGCTCTTGTGGAAAACGCGACCGCCTGAATTGGGAGATCGCCGTATCCCCGGCAACGAGCGAATCATCCACCAACACCCCATTCGGACCGGCATTCTCGTAGACGGTCAAACAGCATATTTCGGAGCCGGGCTCTTTCCCACTCAAGGAACCTTTCTCTTTTCTCTCGATATCCGCAACGGACGAATCTTGGATCAAGAGACACTAAGCATTTCACCGCAAGGCTACCTCTCTCGCAAAAACGGAAGACTATTCGCACCCACGGGACGCGATCCCGCCGGAGCCTTCTTGGGACACTTGGCTCGAAGAGGAAAATCCGCAACCAGCCCGGCCAAGTCGATTCCCGAAAAATATCCCCATGCATTCATTGAGGCGGGCGATTTAAAATTTACAGGAGGAAAGGACGAAGTAGCCGTCTTTCGCGGTGACGGTTCCCTTGCCCAAACTCTACCAGTCTCAGGAAAGGCTCACTCGCTTGCAATCATTCGAGGAAAACTTGTAGTCAGCACGGACATGGGCATCGTCCACTGTTTTTCCGTGGGTGAAAAAGAACCGATCCACGTTAAGCCGGCAGACCTGTCCGCATTCCCGAAAAACGATTCACTCGCCCAAAAAGCCCTTGCCACGACAAAGGCGGCCAAGGGCTACTGCCTGATAATTGGAACCAAGGATGTTGCCCTCGCCGCTTCGATCGCACGATTGTCCGACCTACGAGTAATCGTCTCCACGAGCAATGCGGAAGAAGCCGAAAAGCTGAGGCGCGAGCTCGCCGCCGCAGGCCTCTACGGCAACGAAATCGTGATCCATGAACGCAACCAGTTCCCCACCCTGCCCTACGCCGATCATATCTTCAACCTGATCGTCAACCCACTCCAGAGCATCCCCGAGGCCGAACTTCTCCGACTTCTTCAACCACGTGACGGAGTAGCCCTCCTTGGCCCGAAGCTGGAGAAGCAACTATCAAAGCCTCCCATCGAGGGTGGCGGCGAATGGACACACCTCTATGCCGGCCCGGGCAACACCGCATGCAGCCAAGACCAGAGCGTAGCGGCCGATCTTTCCATCCAGTGGTTTGGCCGACCCGGTCCGGAACGTCTGCTCGACCGTCATCACCGTTCCGTCTCTCCGCTCTGGAAAAACGGGTTTCTCTTCATCCCCGGCAACGAGCGAGTATTCGGGGTCGACGCCTATAACGGAGCAGTTCTTTGGGAAACCGAAGTGCCCGAATCCCGCCGGATCGCCATCATGCGCGATTGCGGTTCCATGAGTGTGGACGACGATTTCATGTTCGTCGCGAGTGGAGCCGTCTGTCTCGCCTTGGACGTTCTGACCGGAAAAGTCGTTCGGCGCCTAACCATTCCCGTTGCACCCAACGCCGAGAACCACGAATGGGGATACGTCGGCAAAACAGGAGACTTCCTTTTGGGCTCCGCCGTAAAGAAAGGGGGCATTCGACGAGACTACGGGCACGAAGGAATCCGCGAAGCCTACTGGGATAATCGTCCTCCCGTTTGCAGCGACAGCCTCTTTGCCATCGCTCCGCGCACCGGCAAACCTGCTTGGACCTATCTGCCTGCCGGAGGTGGATCCATCGTGAACTCGAGCATAGCGGCCGGTTCCGAAGGCTTGCACTTCATAGAAAGCCCAACCCCCGCGAAAGAAGGCCGTGTTCCCTACGAAAAGATTTTGGGCGAAGGGAAAGGCTACCTGGTAACCCTCGACATCGCATCCGGAAGAACGATTAGGCGCACTCCCCTACCCGCAAAAAAAGCCGTGCAAAACCTATATATAGTTACCGCAAAAGGCGTCCTCGCCGTGGTCAACTCGCGAAACGAAAAGACCGTGCGATACGACGTTAGCGCCTACGACGCAAGCAATGGAAAGCTACTCTGGGAACAGTCGCAGGACAACCGCCTCAAGCTGAACGGTGACCATGGCGAGCAGGATCGACACCCCGTTGTCCTCAACGACGAACTGTACGTCGAGCCCATGATCTACAACCTTCGCACGGGCATACCGGTAGAAGGCAGAAAATTATCCCGAGGCAGAGGTTGTGGTTCCCTATCCGCTTCCGCCAATGCTCTCTACTTTCGCTCTCAAAACCCCACGGCGTATGTACCATCGACCGGCAAATTCAAAAAGATCACATCCGTCACCCGTCCGGGGTGCTGGATAAACGCGATACCCGCCGGCGGCTTGCTCCTCATACCCGAAGCAAGTTCCGGATGCACCTGCGCCTTTCCCATCCAGTGCTCCCTCGCCTTTGTCCCTCGCAAAAAACCGAAACCATGAAACCTGCGCGCAAACTCAAGATCACCATCGTTCTTTCCGTCTCAATCCTCCTCAACGTATTTCTACTCTGGGAGTTGAAACGTTCCAACGACTACTCGAAAGCACTCGAGGAAGAGGTAAAGAAACTACAAGTCGAGAAAAACTGAAAGAGACGAATCCGCTCGGGGCAAGCGGACAAGAACTTCCCCTTTAGGGTGCCTTGACTACGCCGCCGTTATTCCAACTGGAGTTGCCGTCCGCACAATCCGTAGCGGAAGCCTGACTGTCCCAAGGATAACCGTCCGATGTGCCGTCTATTCCTGATA
>CALBIN010000605.1 GCA_937893275.1 uncultured Opitutia bacterium
GCACGCCGAATGCAAAGCCAAGGGTAGGAAATATGCACGTGAAATCGAACTCTCCTGCGGTGGAGCTCCCAAGGCATCAGAAAAAGTGGATGAGCAATATCACAAACGGTCACCACTCACCTACTTGCCCAAAGCAAAGGGCATCGTAAACCTAGACATAAATGCCGGCATTCGAGACGGTCACTCCGGAAGCGTCCCCGTCAGCCACAGTCTCCACGCCTTCAATGCAGTCGCAGAAAAAAAAGACCATATCCCAAAAGCGCTCATCGACGAACTCGTCCAAACCGCCAAAGTCCCTAGCTCCCATGTCTTTTCCGGCAAAGACCTCAGCTATGGAAAAAAGCAACCACTCTTTCGCCGCGCATCTTCAAAAGCCCGCGTCACCCTTTTCAATGGTGGCCACGAACTAGTCGCAAGCGCTGCCATCGCTTGGCTCATCAAGAGTAGCAAATGAACGTCCCGAAGCTTCGGTTGCCTCAAGCCGCGCTTCTGTTTGCGGTCACAAGCTTTCTCCCCGCAGAGACAATCGTTCGCGAGGCCCGTTGGCTCATACCAAAAGGCGAACCTCTCATCAGCCGAGAGTTTCGCGAGATAGCAGTCATCCATTCCGAATGGGAATTGAGTGGCAACCTGAAGATGGATCAAGCGCAGGAGGCCGTGTCCCTCCGTTCTAAGACTAACGACCCTTTCCTCAAAACCGCTCTACCTGCGGGAACACGCGGACCGCTCCTCGTCACCCTACGTTGTCGAGCAAACACCTACGCGCCCGCTCAACTTTTCTGGCGAGGCGAAAAGCAAGGCTACGATTCCATTCGTTCCACCTCCGTCTCGCTTTACCCAACCGACGACTTTTTCGACTTTACTTTCCACCTGGAAACCAACGCCACCCTCACCCACCTCCGACTCGATCCCTTTCCTGCCGACGGCTCTCTTTCCGTCCAACGTCTTACCGTCTCCCGAATAGGCTGGGGCTCCCCTTCAAGCTCGGTAGCTCGTATCATTCCACCTTCCGGAGACGCCACCATTCGTGGGCCTGCACTGGGTTCGGAGATCGTCGTCACCACCACTTCACGCCTTGCCGGAGCCATCCACTCACTCCAGTGGAAAGGCAAGGAATTCATCGACAGTCACGACCACGGACGCCAACTCCAGTCCGCCTCCAACTTCGACGCAGGCGCGAGCTTTCATCCCGAAACCTTCAACCCCACCGAGGCGGGTTCTCGCAACGACGGCGCCGGTTCGGTTTCCACCAGTCGGCTCCTTCGCATCGCCTATAACAAAAACTCACTTTCCACCACTAATCGCATGGCCTTCTGGATAGCCCCCGGGCAATTCTCCAGCAAAAACCTCGCCAAAAACAAAACTCTCCTTTCCAGGCACATCCTAAAAAAGAACCTACGCATCGGCTACAGAAAATTTCAAAACGTCATCTCATACGACGTGACCTTTTCCGTCCCTCCCGGCGAAAACCACCGCTACGCTCAGTTCGAAGTTCTTACAGGCTATATGCCTGTGGAATTTTCCAAGTTTTGGAAGTTCGTTCCCGAAAGCGGCAAGCTCGCTTCCCTCTCCGACGGTCCCGGCGAGCAACCTTTTCCAGTCGTTCTTTCCACTCCGAACGGCTCACACGCCATGACCTGTATTCCAAGAGAAAGTTCTTCCGAAAACTTTGAGGGTCCGGGCTACGGGCGTTTTCGCTTTCTCGAAAACCTGAATAAAACCGTCAAGTGGAACATCGTTTATCGTCTCCGAAACAAACAAGGCATTCTTCCCGCCAACTATCCATTTCGCTTGTTCGTCGTCGTCGGCGACCTCGAAACCGTTCGCTCCACGCTCGTCCAACTCGGTTTCCCACAAGCACGCTGAAAACAAGCAAACTGTTGCCCTTTATGGTTTCTATCGTTAAATGAGTTAAGAATGATCAAGACTTGGATCGGCAGTTTTAGGCTAGTAGGTATAATCGAAGGCATTTCCTACCTTCTGCTTCTAGGCGTAGCCATGCCTTTGAAGTACTATTTCGGAGATGTCACAATCGATGAATCCGGAAAAGCCATTTATGCAAATGCGATCTACGTAAAGATCACAGGCATGGCCCACGGCATCCTCTTCATTCTCTACGGTCTGTTACTGGCCTTCGCTATGCGTCGCCACAAATGGAGCCTAGGTTATGGGGCTTACTTGCTCGGGGCTGCCTTCATCCCCTTCGGCACCTTTTACACGGATCGAAAGCTACGCCTATTGGACTCCCAAAACTAGGGTGCTTCACCTAACCACCACCTGACTGCTGCCAAGGACTTTGGACTTTCGAAAATCAGGTGTTCTCGAAATAATAGCTGCGTGTTTTCTCTAGGTAAACTCAAGCTCCGTTCCAACCTTTTCCTGTCGCCCTTGGCAGGATATACCAACCTGCCTTTTCGCTTGGTGATTCGGGAAATCGGTGGTGTCGACTTGTGTACCACGGATCTCGTCAACGCTCGCTCCCTGCTCGAGAAGAACCCGAAAGCAATCAAGCTAATCGAAACCAACGAAGCGGACAGTCCGCTCTCCGTTCAGCTTTTTGGGGGAGTGCCGGAGGAGATGCGAGATGCGGCCGCTTATCTGGAATCGGTCGGCATGTCCTCGGTAGACGTCAACATGGGTTGCCCGGTACCAAAGGTGACCAAGACCGGCGGTGGTGCTTCCATGATGACGGAACTACCAAAGACTCAGGCTCTCATACGGGCAATGACCGACGCAATTAGCATACCTGTCACGGCAAAGATGCGCCTCGGATGGGATGAAAAAAACCTGACTGCTCCCGATCTCGCCAAGGCTCTCCAGGATGCGGGTGTGGCCGCCATCTTCGTACACGGTCGGACACGGGCCCAAGGCTTCGATGGAACCGTCAATCTCGATGGTATTCGCAAAGTCGTGGAAGCGGTGGACAGCATCCCGGTGATCGGAAACGGCGACGTAACTACTGTGGAGGCTGCCCGAGTAATGATTGAGAAGACGGGTTGCGCCGGCGTATCCGTTGGGCGAGGCGCCTTTTACAATCCGTGGATTTTCTCGCATATTAGCGATTACCTCAAGACAGGAAAAACGCCTCCCGAACCGACCTTCGAGGAACGCATAAGGGTGTTGCGAAGACACTACGAGCTAATGGTCGAGGTATTTGGAGAGGATCGCGGGTCAGTCACTTTTCGAAAAGTCGCTCCATGGTATGCCAAACGCTTCGGCCCCGTTAAACCGTTTAATCAGGCAATCGTCAGAATAAACTCTCCCACCGACTTCGAACATGTCTTGGGCGAGTATCTGGAATGGCGCAAACAATTCACCGACGACGACGGAGAACTCCTGCCAAGCTACCAACTATCACCCATGATCGCCAGCTTCATGCAGGAGGAAGACGAGCACCGGAAAACCCAGCGTAAAATCATCTCAGTACCGAAAGGTCCCATCGAAGTCTGGTAGAGAAACAGGACTTCAAGAAGTTTTCACCAAAGGGCAGATGCACCGAAGGGGAATCAATATTCGGGCGAAAGGATGGATCGCGCCCTACTATTTATTATTCCTTGTCGAGCGAACCGATGAATACCTGCATTACCTCGTCCTCCATTTCGATCAAGTTCGAGGACTCCGGAAAATGTCCGGTCTCGACGTCGGCCACGTATTCGCCGAAGGCCGCAATGCGCTCCTTCTGCAAGCGCTCATGTTCGGCCCGGAAGTCACGATAGGCTTTCGCATGTCGAGGAAGACGCTCGTCATAGTCCCCGAGAATATCGTTCGAAAAGAGAAATTGCGTGTCACAACCACTCCCCGATCCGAGGGACATTAGGATCATCGAGGTTTGCGAGCACAGATAGCTCGCCAGTTGATGGGGCACCACCTCGATCTCGGCTGCATAGGCTCCGGCATCCTCCAGTTTCTTCATCCGGCGATAAAGATCCTTGGCCTCATCCAAAGTTTTGCCGATGGCTCGGTAGTTCGTCCAAGTAACGTGGCGAGGCACCATGCCAAGATGACCGACCACGGGAATACCCTCGTCAGCCATTGCCTCTATAATTCGTGGACTGGAGGAACAGTACACGGAGCTGGCGCCAATCTCGAGAGCTTCAAAAGCCACTCGAATCGCCTCCTCGGGAGTCGCCATGCCATGCGGAGTCGCCGCCGAAATGAAACTGTCGGGAGCGCTTTCAACAATCTTCGGCAAGCGAGCTTGGGCCTCGGGCGAATCGAAGCTACAGCTCATTAAGTCAACACCTACTGCGGCAGCAGCAGCGGCTTCTTCAGGCGACTTCACGTGAACATGGGTAAGGCAACGCTTACCCTTAAGCTGACGAAGATCGTATACAGTATATTTTTTTCTAGGGCGAAGCATGCGAACGGAAAAGTTAGAATGATTTAATGCAGAAAAAGACAGGCCAAGATACAGCTACTTTAGCGGGCCTTGTAGAGATGCTTGCCGGCGCGGGCGGCGTGGTAGGTTTTGAAGGTATCCATGGGGATTCCGGGGTCGCCTTGCTCCTTCATCCATCGGGCGAGCTCCGCCCGTAGCTTGTCGAGCCGCTTGGCTTGGGAAGCATCTTTGGCCAAATTGTTCATTTCGTAGGGATCGGAGGCGGTGTGGTAAAGTTGCTCAGCGGGGCGTCTCATGTAGCGTTTGACCAGCTTGTAGGTATGGGCGTTTTCCCAGGAGTCTCGTACCCAGGTGGACCAGTAGGGGTTGTTAAGCACGGCGTTGCCCTTGAGCCCCATGAGGTGCTTCTCGATGTAAAGCTCGTCGGGCAGCAGGTTGCGTAAATAGCGGTACTCGCCGTCGCTTATGCCGCGAACGGGATACGGGGGACCTTCGGGGAGGTTGTTGTGTATGGCGTATACGTAGTCACGGTGCTTGTCCGATTGGCCTTGAAGCACAGGAAGAAAACTGGAGCCGTCGGGTCGCCAGTCATGCTTACTCTCGCTCAAGGGAACGGCCGAGTCGGAGATGTCGAGCATGGTGGGCAGAACGTCAGCGTACTGGACGAGGGCGTCGGTGCGCTTGCCAACGGCCACCTTGCCCGGCCAGCGGGCGACCAAGGCAGTGTGCACCCCAGTATTCCAGTTGGTCCACTTGCACCCGGGGAACTGAGAGCCTTGCTCAGAGCTGAAAAAAACGAGGGTATCCTCGGCGTGGCCGGTCAGTTCCAAGGTCTTCAGGATGTCACCGACTTGTCCATCCATGTAGGTGATTTCAGCCAGGTAATTTGAGAAGTCTTGACGCGTACGCGGGGTATCGGCCAAATTAGGTGGCAACTTGAGTTTTTTCGGTGGGTACCTGGAAG
>CALBIN010000606.1 GCA_937893275.1 uncultured Opitutia bacterium
CCTGCCAGTTCTTTGCACAAGCCAAGTACTTGGCGTCTCGTGGCATGGTGGCTATTTGCGCCCAGTATCGTCGGGCCTTGAAAACAGCCAAGCCCGTTTGGTGCGTGGAGGACGCACGGTCCAGCATGCGCTTTCTCCGCAAGAACGCGTCTGCCTTCGGATTGGATCCTAAGCGGATCGCCGCGGGAGGTGGGTCCGCGGGTGGGCACCTGGCCGCCGCCACCGCAACCATCAGCGCCTTTGATTGCCCGGACGACGACCTGACGGTTTCGGCCGTTCCCAATGCCTTGGTTCTTTTCAATCCGGTCTTCGACAACAGCCCAGTTGGGTATGGTCACGACAGGTTGGGTGAGGACTACAAAAAGTTTTCGCCGATCGACAACCTCGACGGCAAGCAACCGCCCACCATCGTGTTCCTCGGTGATCGCGACAAGCATTTGCCAGTGGTTTCTGCAAACCGCTACGAAAAGACCATGAAGGCCAAGGGCAATCTTTGCAAAACCTGTATCTACGAGAGCAAGGGGCACGGGTTCTTCAACCTACACAAGAACGGACGCGATTCCTTTGTCGCCACCATGACGGAGGCGGATCAATTTCTGATTGGCTTGGGCTTCCTCCAAGGCAAGCCCCGGGTCGAGGCCTGGTTACTGGCGGAGGAAAAGAAATAGGGATCATGGGAATGCCACGATCGCTCACTTTAGCTTCACTGTTTGCCTGCCTATTGTTCGGCTGGCTGCACCTCCATGCCGGCAAGCCGAACATTGTCCTGATCTTGGCGGACGACGTCGGGGCCGACATGTTTTCCTGCTACGGCCAGAAAGGGTCGGCCAAGACCCCCAACGTCGATCGCATCGCCAACGAAGGGGTACGTTTTCGGACCTGCTTCGCCCCCGCCATTTGCGCCCCCTCGCGAGCCCTCTTGATGACCGGTGTCTACGCCAACCGCACGGGCGTGTTTCGCAACGACATGTGGGCCTTCGATTCACGGGGCAAATTATTCACCGACCGTCCCAGTTGGCCCAAGCTTTTGCAGCAGGGCGGATACGTCACCGCGGTTGCGGGTAAGTGGCACTGCGGAGCAAGGGAGCCTTGGGACGAGCACGTCGGCTTCGACGAGTACTGCCTGTGGGAAGGGCCGGACAAGATAAAGTCTCATTTCGGAAAAAACCCGGTCGCATCCGGGGCACGCAAGGATTTGAAGCTTTCGGACACCCGCTACTGGTATCCGTCGACCGTGCAGAACGGGAAATACCTGAAGGTGGACGAGGATGGGTTCGGGCCGGACCAGCGGTGCGACTTCCTGATGGGTTTCATGGAGCGCATGACGAAGCAGAAGAAACCCTTCGTGGCCTATTGGCCGACGGTCATTCCGCATGGTCCCTATTCCACCACGCCCGACCACGGCAAGCCCATGGACATCGAGTTGAAGAAGCCGAACCCCAAGGGATTGAGCAAGGAGGCGCGGGCGCGTGTCATGAATCATTACAATGAGAAGCAGGCCCAGCGCTTCATCTACCTGATCGAGTACATGGACAAGTTGATCGGCAAGCTCATGGCCAAGGCCGAGGACCTCGAAATTTATGGGAACACCTACTTCATCTTTTGCGCCGACAACGGCACTGCCAACACGGCCAAGGATCGTGGCGTGGAACGCGGGGTGCATGTGCCCTACGTGGTGTGCGGTCCCGGGATCAAGCGCCTCGGGGCAACCAACCAGTTGACCGATTTCGCGGACGTTGCCCCCACCTTGCTGGAGATGGCGGGTATCCCCATACCCAAGGACGTATCCTTCGACGGCCAAAGCCAACTGCCTTTCCTCACCGGCAAGACCAAGACCCACCGCGAATGGATCTATGCTTACACTGGTTCCGTTCAGGTGCTGCGCACCAAGCATCACTTGCTGGAGGCCCGGTCTCCCTTGCTCGGCAAGCCGAAGGGTCGCTTCTATTTCACCGGCGAGAGGCGTTTCGGTCGCGGCTACGAGCGGGCCGAGAAAGATCCCGCCCATGCTCCCGCCCTTTCCCTCTTGCGTCGGGTGGTCGATGAAATGCCCTCGCACCTGGAGGAGGACCATCCCTTCTGGGAGTCGAAATACGGCAAGCGCTGGCTGCAAAACAACCCAGACCGCAGCGAGCTCGCCAGGAAGCAACTCTACAACCATCCTGATTATTCACGCTACGATGAATCCGATTAAACAACTGTCTTTCGCTTTTCTTGTCTGCCTGACGGCGTGGTCTGCTTCTGGCGAGACTTTGCCCAACATGGTGTTCCTGATGACGGATGACCAGGGATGGGGGGACGTCGGTTACAACGGGCATCCCAAGATCAAGACCCCGCACCTCGACGATATGGCCAAGACCGGCATGCGCTTCGACCGTTTCTATGCGGGCGGCTCGGT
>CALBIN010000607.1 GCA_937893275.1 uncultured Opitutia bacterium
ATCGGCGCCCTCCGCCGCATCTGCAGCGGATTCGCACCATATTGCCCCTTGGTGCATCAAGGACAGGGCTTTGTCCTTGCTCCGATTGTGTACTCGAAGATCATAACCTGCATCCAGTAAATGTCCAGCCATCGAGGCTCCCATTACACCCGTTCCGATCCATCCTATCGACTTGCTCATAGAACTGTTGATAAATAGTCTATGCAAAATGGCAAAATGCAAATTGAGGGAACTCGAGAGTCGATGTGGTCGATAATCTGCCCTTTCCTTCAATAAGCTGAGCTTTCCTCGGCACCCATTTATTCATTATTCGAAGTATGTCGAAAAAAGGAAAGAATTTACTAAAACCCAAGGTTTCGGTCGTTATTCCTACCTACGAACGGATTGCAACTCTCTCTCGTGCTCTGGATTCAGTCATGGCTCAGACCTTTTCCGGTTTCGAACTGATCGTGGTGGACGACGGGTCGACCGACGCCACCGACGAAATGATTCTCCGAAATTATCCCGCCGTTCGGCTTCACCGCCAAGAAAACACAGGTGCCAGCTCCGCCCGCAACGCCGGGGTCGCCTTGGCTTCTGGAGAATGGATCGCATTTCTCGACTCGGATGATGCTTGGTTACCCGAAAAACTTGAGCGGCAACTTTCTCATCTGGCCCGGGAGCCTGAGTTCCGATTAAGCCACACCGACGAGATTTGGATCCGAAATGGCAGGCGAGTCAATCAGCCCAAGGAATACGCCAAGTCGGGCGGTGCTATTTACCGCCAGTGCCTTCCGCTATGTTGCATTTGCCCTTCCTCCGCGCTTATCCATCGAGACCTCTTTGATGAGATCGGAGGCTTCGATGAAACCTTTCCCGTGTGCGAGGACTACGATCTTTGGCTTCGCATAACCGCCCGCGAACCCGTTCACTATCTTGACGAAGCTCTCGTCCGAAAGTATGGCGGTCACGAGGACCAGCTCTCCTCCACTACTTGGGGTATGGACCGATACCGAACTCGGGCTCTTGAAAAAATCCTGTCCGAGGAGATTCTGTCTTTGGCTGACCGAATTCTGACCAAGGAAATCCTCGTCAAGAAACTCCGGATCCTCGTCGCCGGCGCCCGCAAACGAGGGAATCAAGAGGTAGTTGCGGAATACGAACCACGCCTATCCGAGTGGGAACAAGTCGGAGTTTGAACTTTATCAACTGTTGAAAAAAAATGGTCGGGCCGGAGAGATTCGAACTCTCGACCCCTACACCCCCAGCGTAGTGCGCTACCAGACTGCGCTACGGCCCGACCTCTAGATTCTATCTAGTGTTTAGCGATGTTTGTGTCTTCGCCCCTGACAGGTTTTGGCTACTTTGACAAAAAGGGGAGTCAAAGTTCTTGAAATTCACAAATGAGGAAAGTTCCATGCCTGATGTAAGAAACTGGTCCAAGAGAAACATAAAAGTTCGAAAGATTAAGGGTAAGGAAAGAGTCAGCTACAATGTTGATAGAACCCTACCAAACGGTAAGCGCATACGTCAACGATTCTATATTCAACTCGATGCGCAGGAGTTTGCCGAAGGCTGCCGAGTCGCCGGGGTTACCTCAAGTCCGATGTGGTTGAAAAAGTCAGCCATATTTCCAACGAGCAGGAGCAAGATGACTTGGCCGCACTGGAAATTCTAAAAGAGAGGTTTGGTGAAGAAGAATGGTCCCTAAAAAAGCGGTTGCTTGGACAGTTGCAAATTATGTCGACCAAACTTGGGAGGACACCCCAGTTAAGGTCACAGTAAGGGGTTTCTTAGACTGGAAGAAAGAAGGTGCCCCAAGACCAACTATCTAAACAAGCCAAGGGGAGCTTTAGGCATTCGGAAAGACAACGGCGGCAAGAAGTTCATCCGCCCTGGTTTATTTATAGCTTTGAATAAACTCCTCAATGACGTAGCGGCTTTGACGCATTGAGGAAGCCCTTTCGGAGGCGGGGTTTGCTAACTTGTGGATTCCAAGGAAATCAAGCCGGTGGAGGACATTCCCATACTCCCCACGGGCAAACTGAACTTGAAGGAGATAGTAAGGCTCGTGACGGGCGAGGAGAAAGGGTAGGTGGATTTTATCCGCCGACATTTACGCCGCGTACGAGATCGGCTAGCATTATGTTCGCCTGCTTGGCTTGGGCCAAGATTGCCACGCTTGCCTGCATTTTCACTTGGTTGGAGGCGAATTTGGTGCTTTCTCGGGCTACGTCGGTATCCTCGATCCTACTGACGGCCATCTCCCTGCCTCCCATTTTTCGGCTCAAGTTGTCCATTTCCTTCTCAAGGCGACTTAGGTTTGCTCCCACCAGTGCGCGTTCAGTGGCCAAGTTTTCCATCCAGACCGTCAGCTGGGTGAGGGTCCCTCGGGCATTGGTTATGCTCTCGAGATTGTAGGCTTCGGTATCTCTTACGATTATCGTATTGACGGTTTGAAGATTCCAGGTGTCACCCGAGCCATCAATGGTAGCGGCCAAGCTTCCCT
>CALBIN010000608.1 GCA_937893275.1 uncultured Opitutia bacterium
GCAAACAAAGTCCGCGTGTCGGCATTCTCCAGTCCCAGCATCCCCATCACCCTTCGAAAATACTTCACGTTGCTTTCCAGCGAAATCTGGTTGCCGCTCGGAGAGTATCCACCGCCCGCGATCAGGATACGGAGTCCGTTCAATGTCTCAGGCTTCTTAGTCGATTTGGCAGCCTCTTCCTTTTTTTCCACCTTCTCGGGCGGGGCCACTTTGTCGACAGGTTCCCCATCCGGAGGGCAGGCCAAGGCGGGAAAAGCGAAGGTCGCTACGCCAACGACCAAGGAAAAGTTTGAAAACTTCATGCAAGCATCCCAACCCCATCCAGTTTCCAATGCAAAGTAAAAACCGCCGAGAAACGATCTTATGCTCTTCCCTCGTCGAGTCTAAGTCGTCTCCAGTGGCATTCCGCCTCGAACGGCTCCTGCTTCCACGGAACCGTAATTGGTTTTGAATGCCTCGTCCAAAGGTCGACTGTTCGGAACCGACAACCAGCCCCTCAGCAAATGCCTACGCCTTTGGAGCTCGGGCCAATCCTCAAAAGCCGTCCTTCTATGGAAAGTCACCCAGTTGTTCAGAAAGAGGACGTCGCCGGGTTCCTGCCTGAAACGGACACGCAAATCCTCTCTTTCCGCCGTCTCCTCCAGAAAGTCGAGAGCCTCCCTTTGCTCTTCGCTTAAACTCGGACAGGCAGGATCGGCATCCGCCCGATCGATCAATACCCGCAAAAAGCTTCCCGCGAAATACCCATCGCAAAAGGAGAAGATTGGCTGTTTGCAGTAGGGCAGGGCATTTCCTTTGTCCACAATGTGTCGCTTGTAGGGAAAAGGCTGCATGAGAATGCTCAACAGGTCCGGACGTTCCTGTCGAATCACTTCGTAAAGCCCGGGACTGCTCACCAGTTCGTTCTCCCCGCCCTCCATTGCCTGCCTCAGGCAAAGAAAAGCGATTACGTCGCAACGGTCGGTATGGAAACTCAACCTGCGATTCGTATTGGGGCCTCGCGTCCGTGAATCATCTTTCCCGAAAGCTTCGTTGCGAACGCTCAACATCAAGTCGCCTGTAGCATTCTGCGATACCGGAGTTCCTACTTGAGAGGCCAGCCAAAGAAAAAGCTCGGATATTTTCTCCGTGCCGAATTCCAATTCAAAGCTATCCAAAGGAAAGCCGCGCAAAATGACTGCACCCGAACCGTTCTCCAATGAATCTTGAATGGAACCCAGCTTTGCCTTGAGCAACTCAGAGCCAATAGGCTCATGGACCTGTTTATACAAG
>CALBIN010000609.1 GCA_937893275.1 uncultured Opitutia bacterium
GCCTCGCGAAATGTTCTCCATAATGAGCAGAGGCCATCAACTCTTGGGCATGATCAAGAAGCGCATCGTGAGATTTGCCGAACTCCCGTTCAAACTTGATCGCTTGAAGGCGACCGGGAGGCAAGCCCGTCAACCCGAAGGACATACGGCGATACAGTTCGAGAGGCGACGCATCCGGGGCGGGATCAAGCCCGACTTCTTTAAGTTTGCGGTTCACAAACCAGTCGATGGGGTGTTCGTCCTCGGGAACCTCTTCCACTTTCAGAGGACGGTAGGCCCAAAGTTTCTTGGTTTTGTAGCGACGCTTCTGCCAATCATCGGACAGAGCCTTCGAGGTGACCACCTGTTCCCCTTCGGCATACTTTTTTTGAATCATCGCAACCCGTTCTTCACTTGGCCAGGGAGCTCCTTCGTTAATCCAGTCCCGAATCCACCAAGTCTGCTCTTCCGTCAACTTATCCGCTTCCTTGGGGGGCATCTCCATGTCTTCCTCGACCCGGGTGGAGAGAATATAGAGAAAGCTTTTTTCTCCCTTCCCGGGAATAAGGACTTCATCCTCGTAGGTTTCCCCGCCCAAAAGAAGCGATTCGCGCGTGCGCATGTCAAGATCGCCCTTGATCTTCTTTGGGTCGTCCCCATGACAAGCCATGCATTTCTGAGCAAAGAGAGGTTTCACTTTCAGAGCGAAAAGCTTTTCTCCATCGGAAACTTCTCCACCAAAAAGTTTGGAAAATCCAAGGGAAAAGACCCCGAACAAACAAATAAATCTCTTCATTTGGAACGGATGTTGAGCTCGACTGCCTTCTTGGCCGCTGAAAGATCCCGGCAAGCAATGGCCTCGACAATTGCAGCATGTTCAAGGCAACACTGCATATAGTTATCCAATTGCGAATAGGCGATCAACATTCTAACCGTGATTCCCAACCATACGGATTCAAGTTCCTTGGAGGCCTTACTGACCCAATAGCGGTGCATGGCAAGATCGGTTTCGGTAATGGCCTTCAAGTCCTGTTGTTCACAAGCCACGCTCAAGATACGCTGAAGGCGATTCAAATTGCCGTCATCTTCTTTCGTCCACGAACTCCAAGCAATCTCAAGGCTATGAATCTCTATCTCCCTTCGCAATTTTGCGTATAACTTGGATTCCTTCTGGGTTGGTGGAGAGCTCACGCGAACGCCGCAATTAGGACTGTAAATCAAAACCCCCTCCTGTGAAAGCTGGAGCAAGGCATCCCGCACGGAATTCCGACTAACCCCAAATCGTTTGGCTAGATTTTGCTCCCGCACAGGTTGATTGAACGAAATCTCACCCGCCATGATCTCCCCTCTCAACGCATCGCATATTTGTTGGCGCATGGAAAGGATCGGTAGTCTTGTGCTAGGCATAGACGGACAGATGAGTAGTTACTTCAAGAAGTCAACAATCATATTGTCGACAATTATACAATTTTGCAAGAGGGGAAAATTGAGATGCTAATTCCGTTTCAAAATGGGATCGAAAAATTCAACTGTCGCGTCGATCATTTGGTCGAACCAAACTTGCTTGTTCAGAAAGCCGTGCGGGGCACCTTCGATCACTTCAATCTGGGAAGAAACTCCAAGGTCACTCATACGCTTTCTGAATTTCGTCGCCCGAGTGCTCTCGTCATCCGTCTCTCCTGTGATGAACAAGCAAGGCGGGTCGTCTTTGTCCAGGTGTTCGAATGGGGAAGCCAGTCGATATGCCTCCGGGCGTTCTTGTTGGGAACCACCCATGAACTGTTTCCAGATCAGGCGCTCTTTCGACACCTCACGGGTACGCTCGGACAAAAAGTCGGTTTGAGCTCCCATCGGAACGGCGGCTTGAATGCGGCTACTGTGGGCTGGGTTACCGCCTTTCCCCTCGAGCTCGTCAACCCCGTGCGAGGTGGCCAACAGGGCGGTCAAGTGCCCGCCGGCAGACAGCCCGATCGCCCCGATCTCATCTGAATCAATTCCAAACTCTTTGGCATTGGCCCGCAGGAACCGGACCGCCGCTTTGCAATCTTGAATGGCAGCAGGGAAAGGAGCCTCGCCACTCAAGCGGTAGGAAATCGTTGCCGCGACGTAACCACGATTGGCAAGGGCTTGGGCGATCTTCGCGTGGCTCGTGCGGTTTCCCTTGGCCCAACCCCCTCCATGGATGCAAACGATCGCCGGGAGTTCCCCCCAGGCTCCCTTCGGTCGGTAAACG
>CALBIN010000610.1 GCA_937893275.1 uncultured Opitutia bacterium
CCTGAACTTCGGCATCATGAAACGCACGGGATGCCCCGTCATCTTCGACGTCACTCACGCCCTGCAAATCCCCGGCGGACGTTCCGATTCCGCAGGTGGACGCCGCCAAGCCGTGTTCGAGCTCATGTTCGCCGGCATGAGCCAAGGCATAGCGGGCCTCTTCCTCGAATCCCATCCCGATCCCGCCAACGCCAAGTGCGACGGTCCCTGCGCCCTCCCTCTCGACAAGCTCGAACCTTTCCTTGCACAGGCCAAGGCGATGGACGACCTCGTAAAAGGCCTCCCCGCCATCGACGTGGCCTAGGTTTCACTTTCGTTCTTAAAACCCTGCCTGCTCTAGTGAACCCGGAAGAGGATCCATGGACCACCCTCCCCCGGTGGTTTCCCGAAATAGCCGAGGAAGCATGGGAAGGCTTGTCCGCCTACGCCGAGCTTCTTCGAGAATGGAACGCCAAGATAAATCTCGTCTCCCGGAAGGACACCGAACGCATAGAGATTAAGCACTTGGCCCATTGCCTCATCGCCACAAAATTCCTTCGCCTCATGCCCAAGGCAAGTTTGCTCGACGTCGGCACCGGGGGCGGTCTGCCCGGCATACCGCTCGCCATCTGCTACCCCGCGGCCAATTTCACCCTCATCGACTCCATCGCCAAGAAAATCGTAGCCGTCGAGGACATGGTCGCCCGCCTCGGGCTCAAGAACGTCACGGTGATTCGCGGCCGAGCCGAGGAACTGCCCGCCAAAAGGTCCTACGACTTCATCCTCGGGCGAGCAGTCGGAGACCTCTCCGTATTCTACCGCCGAGTCCGCAACAAGGTACGCAAAGGCTCCCAGCATGCTCCCGCCAACGGAATCCTCTATTGGAAAGGCGGAGACTTTTCAGAGGAATTGGCGACATCTCGCCTCAGTCCCGCTCGGGTATGGGACCTTGCCGAACACCTCCCCGAAGCCGGCCTAGAGGAGAAGTACCTAGTCCATTTCAAGATTTAGGCGACTATCTCCCCCTCCTCTCCCAAGGAGTGCCTACCCCCTTTTTGTCATTGCAAGGAGGTCTGGAAGACCGACGCGACAATCCAGTCGATACCGAACCACCACGCCCACCACTTCACACCCTGTCATTGCTAGGAGCGCAGCGACGCGGCAATCCAGCCCGAACCATCCGGCAACCCCCGCATCGCCCCTGCATCCCACATGACGACCACGACTGGATTGTCACGCCACGTTGTGGCTCGCAAGGACAGCATTAGTACAAAAGATAAATGCCCAGTGGAGTTTTTTTGGGACTTCATGCTTTTTAAGTTTGTGACTTGAATGAAACTCGAATCAGGAATATCTTTTTTCTTAATGAAGATTAACTTCACCTACTGGACGGAAGAGGATGGGGAATTTCTCGGCTACTTGAACGAGTATCCCGATCATTGGACGCAAGGCGAGGATTTGGAAGACTTGAAGGAGCACTTGGTCGACCTGCATAAGGAATTTTCCGATGGGGCGATTCCGGGTATCCGCCGAGTGGGTGAACTTGAGGTTGCGTGAAGAGAGTCGACCTCGTCAAGCAACTGAAAAAGGGCGGTTGCGTATTGCTGTGACACGGGGCGAAACACGACGTCTACCATAATCCCGAGACCGGTTTTTCCCAACCTGTCCCAAGACATCGCGAAATCAACGAGCGCTTGGCCAAGAAGATTCTGAAGGATTTGATCAAGCAAGGCTAGGGCGAGCCATCCCTCATTACGTCCCCGACTGGATTGCCGCGCCCTGCCGGGCTCGCAATGACAGCCTTTGGGGACGCAATCCCTAAACCGTGAGACGAACCACTCCGCCCAGCACTTCGCCACCTTTGTCATTGCGAGGAGCGCAGCGACACGGCAATCCAGCAGGACGCGTAGGGCAACCAAAATATCATCGGGGCATCCCGTATAACGATCCAGACTGGATTGCCACGCCACTTTGTGGCTCGCAATGACAGCGTAAGGAGAAATGCATCCGAAAACTGGGACGAACCAACTCGCCCATTGCTTTCCCACTCTTATGTCATTGCGAGGAAGGACGAAGTCCCGACGCGGCAATCCAGCAGGACGCGTAGGGCAACCAACATATCATCGGGGCATCCCGTATAACGATCCAGACTGGATTGCCACGCCACTTTGTGGCTCGCAATGACAAGAGAGGACCGCTCCGACATCCGTCAGGCGTAACCGGACTAAACCCGTATCAGGGTTTCCAGACTCGGAAAAGTGCTTCGGCGATGTGGGAAGGGGTTTCGGCAACGGCGATTCCGGCGTCCTGCATGGCCTCCACCTTGGCGGCGGCAGTTCCCTTGCCTCCGGAGACGATGGCTCCGGCATGACCCATACGGCGACCGGGAGGTGCCGTCATGCCGGCGATAAAGGCGGCAACGGGCTTGTCGACATGTTCCTTGATGAAGGCGGCGGCCTCTTCCTCTGCGGTACCACCGATTTCGCCGATCATTATTATGGCCTCGGTGTCGGGGTCCTCGTTGAAGAGCTTGATGGTGTCTAGATGGTTAGTGCCGTTTATGGGATCCCCCCCGATGCCGATGCAGGTGGACTGGCCGTGCCCGGCGCAGGTGATTTGCCAAACAGCCTCATAAGTAAGAGTTCCCGAACGGGAAACGATGCCCACCTTGCCCGGCTTGTGAATGTAGCCGGGCATGATGCCGATTTTGCACTCGTCGGGAGTGATGATACCGGGACAATTGGGACCGATCAAGCGTGTGTCGGAAGTGGCCAAGCGAGACTTGACCTCGGCCATGTCGCGAACGGGGATGCCCTCGGTGATGGCGATGACGAGGGGAATCTCCGCATCGATGGCCTCCATAATCGAATCGGCGGCGAAGGGAGGCGGCACGAAGATAGCGGCGGCGTTAGCCCCCTGCTCCCGGACTGCTTCCTTTACGGTATCGTATACGGGGACGCTATCCTGAAATTTCTGCCCGCCCTTTCCGGGGGTAACGCCGGCCACGACGTTGGTACCGTACTCGATGCACTGCGAAGAGTGAAAACTGCCGGCGCTGCCGGTGATGCCCTGGACGACTACTCGTGTATCCTTGTTTACTAGAACGCTCATGAATGAAAGACGGTTGGGAAGTTTTAAAAGTGTTTTGCGTGAATGTGGCGAAAAAATCAGGAGGCGTCCGCGGCGAGCTTGACCACCTTTTCGGCGGCATCGGCGAGAGAATCCGCGGGTTCGAGGGCGAGTCCGCTTTCAGCGAGTATACGTTTGCCCGCCTCGACGTTAGTGCCTTCGAGACGCACGACGAGGGGAAGGGTAAGCTCGAGATTCTTGGCCGCATTCACTATGCCTGTGGCGATGACGTCGCACTTCATGATGCCACCGAAGATGTTTACAAGGATGGCCTTAACTGCAGGATCGGAAACGAGAATTCGAAAAGCGTTCTCCACTTGTTCCTCGGTTGCGCCTCCGCCGACGTCTAGGAAGTTGGCAGGTGATCCGCCGTAGTGCTTGATAATGTCCATGGTGGCCATGGCAAGCCCGGCCCCGTTCACCATACAGGCGACGTCCCCGTCTAGGGCGATGTAGTTGAGGTCGAACTTGGAGGCCTCCACCTCGCGTGGGTCTTCCTCCGATTCGTCTCGGAGCTCGACTATGTCGGGATGGCGAAAGAGGGCGTTGGAATCGAAATTCACCTTGGCGTCGAGGGCGACGACGTCGCCGTCCGTGGTGGTGATGAGCGGGTTGACCTCCACTTGCGAGCAGTCCTTCGTCCAGAAGAAGGCATAGAGCTTGTTAAGCAACTTTACGCATTGCTTGAACGAGTCGCCCTTCAATTGTAGCCCGAATGCGATTTCGCGAGCTTGGTAGGAGCGTAGACCTAAGGTGGGCTCGATGGTGACCTTGATGATTTTCTCCGGTGAGTTCTCGGCCACTTCCTCGATGTCGACCCCACCTTCCAAGGAGGCGATGATGACCGGCTTGGAAGTGGCGCGGTCCATAAGGATGGCGAGGTAGAACTCCTTGGCAATGT
>CALBIN010000611.1 GCA_937893275.1 uncultured Opitutia bacterium
ATTGAAAAAGGAATGCGCAACCTGGAAAGAGCAGCTGACCAAGGATTGGCTACCGCTCAGGCAACCTTAGGAATGATCTATTTTACTGGAATCGGGGTATCTCGAGACCCTAAAGAAGCAATTTCTTGGTGTTCATTGGCCTCTCGTCAAAGATTGCCGCTTGGCATGTTTTATTTGGGAATGGCTTATTCAACGGGAGATGGAATTTCAAGAAATAATGATTTTGCCAACCGTTGGATCCGGGCAGCTGCTGACCAAGGTTTAGTCATGGCACAACTTACCTTGGGCATGAAGCTTTCACTCGGCGACGGTATCGAACGAAACCTTGATCATGGAGTTCAATGGCTGAGACAAGCCGCAAACGCAGGCTCCTCAGAAGCAGCGTTGCAATTAAGACGCTTTGAAAACCTCTTGGTAAAAATACCCCCTCGGAGTTCATCTATCCCTGCAGGTGAAAAAAGAGCGGTTAGCAATCTTGCTCAGGAATCGATCGTGCCACCAAACAAGGACAAAAAAGCAAAAAAATATCGTAGTACTCGTATTCCCATGCCCAGAAAAGTAAATCCTGGTCCTTCTTCCGATCCAGTGCAAATGGCTCTTGAGATGCTGACTATTCATAATAATGAAAAAGTCGCCAAGAAGATGCTGAAAGAAATTGCCGGTCAAGGAAGGGCGGATGCATTTCGCGAATTAGGATTACTCCACTACAAAAGACAGGAATTTGACAAAGCCCGTGAGAACTTCCTCAAGGCTTCCCTCGATAAAGACCCACAAGCAATACGTTATGTTGGCATTATGCACTTCCTCGGCCAAGGAACCAAACAAGATTACACCAAAGCAGAGGAATGGCTTTCCCAATCCTTACTTTTAGGAGACAACGAATCCAATCGCTATTTACGAATAGCCAAACAATTTAACAAATAACTTCTACCGATTGATCTGGTTTTACCAGTAGAAATATTCGGGCAAAGGTTTTTTAAATTTGTAAGCTTTCTTTGATCGA
>CALBIN010000612.1 GCA_937893275.1 uncultured Opitutia bacterium
CTTCGAAGCTACTGGACAGCCTCTTTTCTCCTCCCACATGCTTGACCTTTCCGAGGAGGAGATCGACGAAAATCTGGGCACTTGCAAGGAATACTTCAAGCGTATGGCCCCACTCGGCATGACCATCGAGATCGAGCTCGGCGTTACCGGCGGGGAGGAAGACGGAGTAGACAACACCGATATCGACAGTTCCCGCCTCTACACCCAGCCCGAGGAAGTCAACCAAGCCTACGAAACCCTCAATGAAATCAGCCATCGTTTCACAGTGGCCGCCGCATTCGGAAACGTTCATGGCGTCTACAAGCCAGGGAACGTGGAGCTTACACCAATAATCCTCAAGAACTCTCAGGATTACGTCAAAGAGAAGCACGGCACGGGGGACAGGCCCATCCATTTCGTCTTTCACGGTGGTTCGGGCTCATCCAGAGAGCACATTCGCGAAGCCATCGGCTACGGTGTCGTCAAGATGAACCTCGACACCGACATGCAATGGGCCTACTGGGACGGCGTTCACGACTACTACAAGGCAAACAAGGATTACCTCAACGCCCAGCTCGGTAACCCCGATGGAGAGGACGTACCCAACAAGAAGTACTACGATCCACGCACTTGGTTGCGCTCCGGCGAAAACGCATTCGTCAAGCGCCTCGTGTCGGCCTTCGATGACCTCAATTGCATCAATAGGAACGTGAGCTGATACTGCTCCCGACAAAATGACCTTTTCAAGACGGCCCGAGACTCTAATCCTCGGGCCGTTTTCGTTTACTCACACCACCAACACCCAGTCCTCATGAGCGATTCTCCCTCCGTCCTCGACCAGCTAAAGCAACACACCATCGTCGTCGCCGACACGGGCGACTTCGAGTCCATTCGCGAGTACGAACCGCGAGACGCTACCACCAACCCGAGCCTCATCCTCAAGGCCGCTTCTCAAGAAGCCTATGCGGGCCTCGTAGGCGAGGTCGTCTCCACTGCAAAGTCAGAGGGCGTGTCGGACGTCGACGAAGTCATGGACCGCCTGCTCGTAAGGTTCGGCACGGAAATACTAGCTATCGTTCCCGGTCGTGTCTCCACCGAGGTCGACGCCCGTCTCTCCTTCAACGTCGAGGCCAGCTTGGCCAAGGCCCGCAAACTCATTTCAATGTACGAGGCCGCCGGCCACTCTCGCGATCGCATCCTCATCAAGCTTGCCACTACCTGGGAAGGCGTCGAGACCTCACGCGTGCTCGAGCAAGAGGGCATTCACTGCAACATGACTCTCCTCTTTTCCCATGCTCAGGCCATCGCTTGCGCCGAGGCCGGTTCCCAGCTCATATCCCCCTTCGTGGGTCGCATTCTAGATTGGCACAAGGCATCTTCGGGCAAGGATTTTCACGGAGCCGACGATCCCGGCGTACAATCCGTCACCGCAATATATAACTACTACAAGAAATTCGGTCACGAGACCGAGGTGATGGGCGCCAGTTTTCGCAATTCCGGGGAAATCAAAGAGCTGTTCGGTTGCGATCTTCTCACCATCAGTCCGAACCTTCTCGAGGAAATGCAAAACGACCACGAACCGGTCTCCGTCAAGCTCACGGAAGAGAAGGCCCACGCTTCCAACCTCGAGAAGATTCACATGGACGAAAACGCCTTTCGCTTCCTCCTCAACGAAGACCCAATGGCCACCGAAAAACTGGCCGAAGGCATACGCAGGTTCGCCGCCGACGTCCGTAAGCTCGAAGACCTGCTCTCCGAGAAGTTGAACTCATGACTTTCCGTTAGTCGGGGCAGGGGAGATTGCCCCCGTTCCTTCGTGTGGTGCCGTCGATGGTTTCGAACCCTTCGAAATCGGGATGACCCAAATAGAGGTGGCCGCGTTTACCGGCACCTGCATGGGCCTGCCGAAAGGCTCCCGAGTTTGTCCAGTCCACGAAGGCGGATTCCGATTCCCATAAGGTGTGGGAAGCGTAGAGGACATGATCTTCGCGTTCGGGTCCTCGAAGTAGGTTGAACTCGATGAAACCGGGTGATCCGTCGAGGTAGGTGTTGCGGGTCTTCCAGATTTCCTCGAAGTCGGACTCATGCCCCTTGACGATCTTGAAGCGGTTCATGGCGATGTATTGGCTCATGATGGTTATCCGGTATTTTCCTTTACGGCTTCGGCCATCGCTCGATCGAGTCCGCTTTCTCTGAGACGTTGGAGGAAGGCATCGTCGCGAAGGGTGGAATAGACCTTGGGATGACGTAGGAGGTCGAGCCAGCTGCGTTTCTCGATCAAGGTTACGACCTCCTTGTCGGCGGCGAGTTCCTTGATGGACGGATCGTCGTTCAGGAATTCACCGACCTTTGGATCTGCGGCGAGTCTCGCCATGGCTGTCGGGCTACGCGAAAGTAGGACGAGGTTTCGGCTGTTCTCGTAAAAGGAGGGTGCGATGGGGTCGGCTTGCTCGATCTTTTCACCGACTCCGGTTTCACCGGAGCGTTGGTTCCAGTAGAGAAAGGCCCGAACGATGGGGTTTTGCTCGGGAGCGTGCTTCTCGATGGTTTCCGTGGGGGAACCGTCTTCGGGTGTGGCTGAGTAGATGGAGGTTTCCAGTACCGTGGCTACGTAGCGCACGGACAAGCCCGATGCCAGAATCCAGAGTCCTGCTATGCCCAAGCCCACCACTAGACCGCCCAGACGATCGAGGAAGCTGATGTCGCTTTCTCCTCGAAAAAGTATGGCAATGGCGAGCAGGCGAAGCACGACGTAGGTGCCGAGACCGGCAATGGCGGAACCGGCGAGGTCGCGGGCGAAGGGGTGGGAGGGCTCGTTGGCGGGAAGCATGCCGAGCACGTATTCACCGCCGTGCCACGCTGCGGCAAACGCTGCGGCCAATGAGAGCAGGGCTACGACTTTTCGGGTGAGCCCTTGTCGCCACCCTTGCAAGCCCTGCCAAAGAGCAATCGAAGCGGGGATGGTGTAAAAGAGAATCATCCACAAGTTCGTTTCGAACTCAGCGAAATCCAACACGTAATTAGTAGCCACCACCTCCATCACGGATTCTATTCAAGCGCCTTCGGTGGGCAAAGGCAAATCCTTCCTTCCTGCTTTGTTCACGCAGTTGACTTTTCGGAGTACTTGAGGTAAATAGTATTTTCCACTAATTAAATAGACATGGCAGACGAAAACGACTCGAAATTACCTAAGCGCATCGTACGCACGATCACCTTGACGGCGGAAGACTTGTCTTTGCTGGACGGGATCGAGCGGATAATTTCCAAGACGGGTCAACGAATTAAAACTGACTCCAAGCTGATTCGAGCTGCGATCGCCGTGGCTCACAGTTCGCTGCACGACGAGGCGTACGATCTCATGGAGGTCGCGGACAAGGTGGTCAAGGAAGATGGTCGGACGCAGAGTCGCCTTTTGGCGAAGATGCTGGAAAAGGGCTAAGTTTCCTTACGCTTCTTCCTCGCCGTATAGCAGGCGAGCGATTTCCGAGACATCCTCGGAAGGTTCTTTGCATTCCGTTCCCACGCAGAGCTGGTATCCTGTCGGTTGTTCGGCGTCTTCCGTGATTCGCAGGTGAACGAGACGGTAGGGTTTTTGACGAATGACTTCGACCAGCGGTTCGACGGGGGCGTCCTTTATCTTTATGACCGTGATGCCTATGGCCTGTTCTGCAAGAGCGGCGAGGGCGTGCCCGATTCCCTGCGGCACGCGTCGAGCGAGATTGGGATAGGCGGCTCTAGCCTCTGAGAATTTTCGAAACCAACGTTCCTCCCCCGTTAGTTGATGAAGTGAGGCGAATACCCGCAAGAGGGAGGAGTTGCCGGAGGGAAGGGCGTTGTCGTACCAGAGCTTTTTCCTGGCTTGAGCGGGTGCTTCTTGATCATCGGCGGTAAAGAAAAAGCCGGGTAGCTTGGGATCGCGAAAACGGGCGAAGGCGATCTCGGCCAGCTCGATGGCCTGAGCCTGATAGGTGGCGGATGCGCCGGGTTCGATCCAGTCGACGAAGGAGGCGAGAGTGAGGAGGGCCTCGGCGAGGAAGGCGTAATCGTCGAGGAAGCCGGGTCCGGTCGCGTTTTTGCCTGGGTAGCGGACGGCGTGGAGGTTTCCGTCCTTGTCGCGCAGGTTGTTCCAGACCCAGTCGGCCGTTTCGCGGGCGAGGGTGAGCCATTCCTTCCGGCCAAAGGCGAATCCTGCCTCGGCCAAGCCTCGAATGAGCAGTGCGTTCCACGCCGCGACTTGCTTTTCATCGCGAGCGGGGGCTGGACGTTCGGAGCGAGTCTCGAGGAGCTTTGCGCGGAGGGGCGCGAGAGCTTGGCGCTTCTCGAAGTCGTCGGTAAGCAATACGGGGTTGGACGTCTCTTGCTCGAAGTTGCCTTCAGCCGTGACATCGTAAGCTTCGCAGAAAGTCGCGCCGTCATCTTCGCCGAGGATTTCTTTGATCTGCTCGGGCGTCCACGCATAGTGCTTGCCTTCCTCGCCTTCGCTATCGGCGTCGCGGCTGGAGTAAAAACCTCCTTCCGGAGACAGCATGTCTTGGCGTAGCCATGTCACGGTTTCCTCGGCTACGGCTGCAAATAGCGGATCGGGTTGGCGACGCATGGCCCGAGCATAGGTGGCGAGCAGGAGGGCGTTGTCGTAGAGCATTTTCTCGAAATGCGGAATTTTCCATTCGGCATCCACGCTGTAACGAGCGAAACCACCACCCACTTGATCGAAGAGACCCCCTCGGCCCATGGCGGTAAGGGTCTTGTGCGCAACGGCGTCTATCCGCTCGCCCATGCCGGAAGTTTGCGAGCAAGCGTGGGATTCGCGGAGGGCGAGCAAGAAGTCCATCTTCATGGGGGAAGGAAACTTTGGAGCGGGGGTGAAGCCTCCATGCTCGTCGTCATGAGAACTGCAGAGGGCCCTTGCTGCTTCTAAGAGGAGACCGTGATTCCATTCATCCTCGCCGGAGGATTGGGCGTCGTTGGCGTGAACGAGGTTCTTCACCACGTTTTCCGCGTTCTCGACCATTTCATCCTTCGTGCGTTTGTAATGGTCGGCTATGCGCATGAGAAGCTGTGGCCACGGAACGATTCCCTGCCCCTTGTCCTCGGGAGGGAAATAAGTGCCGCCCCAGAAGGGTTTTCCGTCGGGAAGGCAGAACACGTTGAGCGGCCAACCTGCCGACTGGTTGAACATTTGAACCGCCTCGACGTAAACGTGATCTACGTCAGGTCGTTCCTCGCGATCGACTTTCACGCAAATGAAATGGTTGTTCATGATGTCCGCCACGTAGGAATCCTCGAACGATTCGTGAGCCATGACGTGACACCAGTGGCAGGCGGAGTAACCGATGGACACTAGGAGGGGCTTGTCTTGCTCGCGGGCAGCGGCAAAGGCTTCCTCTCCCCACGGATACCAGTGCACGGGGTTTTCGGCGTGTTGACGCAGGTAGAGGCTGGATTCTTTTTCGAGACGATTCGACATGAGTTGTGGCAATAAACTCATATTGGAGTTCCGCTCTTTGCCCAAGCTTGAAAGGTCTTTCGACGTTTTCCCGTTGAGGACTTTGCTGCTTCCCCTTACGAGTGGATTCCGATGCCTTCCATACGTATTTTGCCCGACCGCGTAGCTAACCAGATTGCTGCAGGCGAGGTTGTGGAGCGCCCAGCTGCAGTGGCCAAGGAATTGGTGGAGAACAGCATTGATGCCGGGGCTACGCAAATCGAGGTGGAGTATCGCAATGGAGGAAAGGCCTACCTGCGAGTGGAGGATAACGGAAAGGGCATGAATCCGGACGAAGCCCTGCTTTGCCTCGAACGTCATGCCACCAGCAAAATTCGGGAAGCGGACGACCTGCTTCTCGTTACTTCCTTCGGCTTTCGTGGGGAGGCTCTGCCTTCCATTGCCAGTGTGAGCCGATTTACGCTTCGCACCCGGGCCGCCGGCGAAGAAGCGGGCAGAGAAATCTTTCTTAACGGTGGCAAAATGATCCACAACAAGGATTGCGGGATGCCCGAGGGCACCCGGATCGAGGTGGCCCAGTTGTTTAACTCCGTACCCGCGAGACGAAAGTTTCTCAAGACGGACGCAACCGAGTCCGCCCATATCTGCCACTTGGCGAGGCTGTATGCGTTGGCCCATCCTGAAATATCCTTCACCTTGCTCGAGTCAGGTCGCACGATTTTTCGTTCACCGACTTGTTCCGACCTGAAGGACCGGGTACATGAAATCTTTGGCCGAGGTCTGGCCGAGGATATGGAACCCGTGGAAGGGGAGGGAGACGGCTATCGCCTGCACGGATTGCTGGCTAAGCCGGGGAAGGGGAGGTCTACCCGCAAGGAAATGCTTTTTTTCGTAAATCGAAGGCCTGTGGAAAGCAAGACGTTGGCCTATTCCCTGATTGAAGCTTACCATACCTACGTACCCAAGGGCCGCTATCCGCCGGTGGCGTTGTTTTTGGAAATCGATCCGGCCGCGGTGGACGTAAATGTTCATCCAGCGAAACGTGAGCTGCGTTTTCGCGAGGAGGGAAAGGTCCGAGGGTTCGTCATTCGCACAGTGCTGGATCGTTTGCGGGAACTTTCGAGCGATGCCCGTATCCAAGGAATTGCTCCCGTAGATGATTCCGGCGAGAAAGAGTTTGTTTTGCCACGTCTGGATTCCTCGGCCCTTCCAGTGCCACGGATTAATGAGAGCAATCCCGATACCGAAGGTGCCTCGGTTACCATGGGAGAAGTGTTGTCTGCCAGTGAATCCCCAGTAACCGACGTTAGTCTGCCGCCCGAGGAGAAACTTGAGGCGGAGGAGGTTCGAAAGAGAGTTGGCTTCCGTGACGACCCGGGAGTGGTTTGGCGTTTCTTGGGACGCGTGCAGGGCGACCTCGTTTTGTTTTCCACGGATGCCGGGGTGGTCGCCTTTCATTGCCGGGCAGCGTATGAGCGTGTACGACTGGAGCAAGTGGAGGATGCATTGGCGTTGGGTAAGTCGGCCGAAAGCCAGACTCTCTTGATCCCCGAGCCCATCGAACTCGACGGAGTGGAGGCCGGAATTTTGGAGTCGGCTTTGCCTGAATTGAGTAACCAAGGCTTTACGATTGAGGAGTTTGGCAGAAATTTTTATCGTGTGGAGGCTTGTCCCGCGTGGATCGAACCGGGTGAGTCGATTTCCTTCCTGCGCGATTTTCTTGATCTCGCGCGTCGTGCTGGCGGATCGGCCGCAGGTTCGGTCGCTCAAGAGGAAATTGCTAGGTTGGCCGTGGTTCGAGGACGGGCAGCAGGTGATGATTTTGCCGATGGAGAAGTGATTCGCTTGGCGGAACAACTGCTGCGGTGCCGCAACCCGTTGACCTGTCCGCAGGGCCGCCCCACCTATGTCGAGCATCCTTGGCGAGAGTGGAAAAAACATTTTGGGCGTACCCTGTAATTCGGCAAGTATTTCGTCCGTTTCAGGATAATCTTCAGTTCCGTGCTTGCCCGCAACCCATACTTTTTACAAGTTAAGCAAACTTTTAACTTTCAAACTACAAATGCGAACCCGTCTAACGGACTCAACCATGAAAACGTCGACTCAAGCCCTTGTCTTCTCCGCCTGCATAGCCGCCCTTGCCGCCGGTTGCACTCTTTCCGAAATCGGAGAAAAAACCAAGTCCGGCTTCAAAAAAACTGGTTCCTTCATTTCCGAAAAATCTAAAAAAGCCTATGGTTCGACCAAGAAGGCTCTTGGCTTGAACAAGAATTCTTCAGTAGAAATTCCTCCCATGTCAGTTTCCAAGCAATCTTTTGGCGAAATGCCCGATGGTAAGAAAGCATCCCTTTACACCTTGGCCAATGCCAACGGAATGAAGGTCAAGGTATCTGATTACGGTGGAACCGTCGTAAGTATTCTCGCTCCCGACCGCAATGGGAAGTTCGGGGACGTCGCCTTGGGCTTCAAAACATTGGCTGAATACCAAGAGAAGAGTCCGTATTTCGGATGCATTACGGGGCGATATGCAAACCGCATAGCCGATGGCAACTTCACTCTCGAAGGCAAGAAATATAGCCTTGCCGCAAACAATGGTAAAAATCACTTGCACGGTGGAGTAAAAGGTTTCGACAAACGTCTATGGGCTGCCGAAGTGAACGAGGATGATATCGCCGTTACCTTCACGCGGACTAGTCCGGATGGTGAGGAAGGATACCCCGGGGCACTCGTATGCAAGGTGACCTATACCCTGACCAACGACAACGAGTTGCGCATCGACTACAAGGCGACCACGGACAAGCCGACCGTTCTCAACCTCACGAACCACACCTATTTCAACTTGGCCGGTGAGGGTGCCCCAACCATTCTCGAACACGAGTTGAGCATAATGTCCGATCATTTCGTGGCGACCGACGATACAAACATTCCGACTGCCATCACCCCG
>CALBIN010000613.1 GCA_937893275.1 uncultured Opitutia bacterium
TATTCGTATTTTCCAGAACCCGAAGTGGCGTTAACGTCGGGAAAAATTTGCCGTAGATATTTTTTGCCCGATGAAGTCGGTTCTATAATATATGCGCGGATGCCGAAATCGATTATGTTGGCGGCAAGGGAGAAATCTGTAGCCGGCTTGCCAGCTTCGTCCGTAAAGATTGGATTCACTACATTCCCAGGTTGTCTTCTATCATTGGCACCTGCTAAATATTTACCTTTGGATGGGTGAAGATCATAACCTGCTTCAAAGGTTTCTTTAGCGGAAACGTCTGTTCTGAACAATTGGTAACGCGGCGTTGATTTTGGAGTGCCTGTAAGTCCATGGCGAACGATTTGATAAGAGACTGCACGTACGGACGAACTCACCGATGCATCAGGGTCGAGTTCAGGAGACTGTGTGAAAAAGCGGAACCAAGTGCCCGCTACACCGAAGCGACAATCTTGCAAATGTAGTTGTTTTTTCGCATCCGTATAACCATCGGTGGGGCCATCATCCCAATCATCTGGAAAGAGCCGAATGGATATGGATTCGTCAGTTGGTTTTGAGCTGGAAGCTGTTTTCCAAGAACCACTCGTGCTTGTGTCTTTGGAAATCGTGGCGGCCATCCACGCACCGCCATCGTTTCGGTAAAGTGCGCAGTGCAAGTCCTCTTGAATCCGGTCGAGCACGAAGTTGGCGATTTGATTTGTTTCCAAGTTGCCCGAGGTTTGTCCGTGGGTAACGACTACCTGTCTCGTAATGGTGAGTAGCATTGTTGCCAAAATTGCCGTAACTGCTACTGCAACCAGCAATTCCAACATGGTGAAACCACGGTTCCGGCTTTCTAATGCTCCTGTGGAGTTTTTCATCAAATGGAAAAAGATAATCTCATGTTATTCGGACTTTTTGCAAGATGCAATCCTCGTCATAAATTGGGGCAATACCCCATGGGTTCCCCCATTCTTGCATACAATTCACGATTATTTGCGGAATGCTCCAGTAAATCCTCTGATAAAAGAATTTTCTCGGGCTCAAAAAGAGTGAGGACGGAGGATCCACCAAAAGAGAAGAATCCCTTTTCGTCACCTTTCTCCACAAAACCCGGCAAGGATTTCTCATATGTCATGGAACCCACGCAAGTTGCGCCAACTTCGAAACTTGCGATTCGGCCAAATCCATCGGTGTCGATATAGGAAAGGTTGCGCTTGTTTTGCCAAAAAATCGACAGGTCTCTTCTTAGGGCAATCGGGTTCACGGAACTGAGGCCTCCATTGATGAGTACAGGAGCGGATGCTTCCCCCGAGTAAGGGTAGTGAAAACGGTGATAATCGACA
>CALBIN010000614.1 GCA_937893275.1 uncultured Opitutia bacterium
GGCGGAACTTTCCATATGTCCTATGACACCCCCGAGGAAGCTTGGACGGGGACATGGCGATTCGCACTGTCCTTGCCCGGTTCGGAAACGAGCATTGCGGAGACAACGACCGGGGTAGAGGCTTTCGTGCCCGTCCGCCTCGAAGTGAAGAGTGAACCAGCTCAGTCGTGGTTCAGTCATGACCAACCTCCCGAGGTTTCGATTTCCGCTCGCTATCTCTTTGGTGTTGCAGGGGCTGACCTGCCGTTTCAAGTCGCGGGAGATTGGTCGAAAGTATCATTCGAAGCCGTGGGCTTGGAGGATTTTCATTTCGGGGACAAGGACAGTCATGAGAAAATGTCCTTACGCTCCATCGATGGAATGACCGACGAAACCGGTTCCGCTAGCGTGTTCCCGCCGAGTGATCGGTTGTCACCCGGATTCTGGGAGGCTGCCGGCTACGTTACCGTAAACTCTACGGGCGGTGCTTCCGTGAGCGATCGATTCACCTTGCGAAAGCTTGCTGCCTCGCGACTCGTTGGCGTACGCATAGCGAACGGAGGTGAACCGCTGGCGAGCGAGGCGTTTTCGGTCGAATTGGTAGCTGCTGGTCCGCTTGCAGATGAAGTACCTGTTGGAAACGTCGAAGTCGTTTTGGAAAAGCTGGAAACCGATTGGGTGATGCAACGTGTGGACGGACATTGGACTTGGCATCGTCGCGAGGATGCCTTCGAGATCACCCGGAAGCTGGTCGAAAACGTGGCTGGGGCAGGGGAGGATTTCGCCCGGGTCGAGATGACTTGCCCTGAACCCGGAACTTGGCGCTTGGTTGTTCGTGATTTAGTCGGTGGCGCGGTGACTAAAGTGCGCTTGGATGTTCCTAGGGTCGGTCAACCCATTGCCGCCACGGGTTCTCCTCACCGAGTGGGACTGAGTCTCGACCGTGCCTCCTATCGTCCCGGCGAAATGGCTCGTGTGGCAGTGGAAGCACCCTTTGCGGGCGAATTGCTTTTGTCAGTTGAGACCGATCACGTAGCTTGGGCGGAAACGTTTACACTCTCGTCCGCTCGGGCCGTATTGGAGGTTCCTCTTCCATCACGCATGCCTGGAGGTGCTTTTGTTACTGCATCCGTAGTGCGTTCCCTTGACTTTAAGTCTCCTGAGTGGAAACCGCATCGGGCATATGGAATGGTGCGCGTGGCTACGGACTTTTCCAAAGAGCGTCTCGATGTTGAGCTGGATGTGCTCGACAAGGTGCAGCCGGGTACCGTGGTAACTGTTCGGGCTACAGTAAAAGCCGACGAATCGGCTTATGTTCATCTTTGGGCGGTGGACGAAGGGGTTTTGTCCGTGACTGACTACAAGACTCCCGACCCGACCGACTTATTCTTCGGCCAGTGGCGGGCAAATGTAGATTCGGGGGATCTCTATCTCGAACTTTTGCCCGACCACAAGAGACCAGGCTCGATGGAGAGGTTCGGTGGGGGGGGGGGGGGCTCGCGTCGTTCGCTCGTTAAAGCGAGGTCTCCAAAGACGGTCATTCTCTGGAATGAATTCGTGCCCTTAGGCAAGGACGGATTCGTGGAATCCAAATTTGCGATACCGGCTGACTTCACAGGCGAGGTTCGCTTCATGGCCGTCGCGGTGGCGGGGAACTCGTATGGTTCAGTCGAGAGTTCCATGACTGTGGCTTCACCACTTCTCGTGGAAACCTCTTTGCCCCGTTTCGTCGCTCCGGGAGACAAATTCCTTTCTCCCGTCACACTTTTCAATTCTACCGCTGAAGATATTGTGGCTAAAACCGAATTCATTCTTTCCGGGCCTGCCCAATTGCTCGGTGACTCGAAACGGACTGTTGCCCTTTCTGCGGGCGGTTCAAGTACGATTTGGTTCGAAATGGAAGCCAAACGCAGCATGGGTGTTGCATCGGTATCGGTCAAGGCCTCGGCTAATGGGCTGCTTGCAGAAGCTAGCGGAACTTTTCCCGTTCGCCCCGCTGCGACCTTGGACGCCGCTTACGAAACTTTCGTATTGAATGCCGGCGAGTCGAAGGCAATCGAATTACCCGAACGCTTTCTTGCCGACGGAGCGAAGCGTACCGTCACTCTATCGGCTTCGCCCGTCACGGACCTGCGACCCGCCCTCGACGATTTACTAGGTTTCCCATACGGTTGCGTGGAGCAGACCACAAGCAAGGTTATGCCATTGGCATATGCCGCCAAGTTGCTTGGTGGAGGGAAAGCGGAGTTTGCCAAGGAAGCGGTTCTTGCGGGCATCGAGAGGCTTTCCACTATGCAGACCCGTTCAGGTGGTCTTGCCTACTGGTCTGGTGGTCGAAAGCCAAACCTGTGGGGTACGTGCTATGCGTCGTCCTTCCTAATCGAGGCGAAATCTGCCGGGCACTCCATTGACAAAGAATTTATCGATGGGGTGGTTGGCTACTTGCGTGAATCCCTGCGTTCAGGTGAAAACGACTTGGACGAGCAAGCCTTCATTTGCCAAGTGCTTGCCACCTTTGGTCAACCGGAAACATCCCGTCAACGCTATCTTCTAGACCAAGTGAGGGGGCTCGACTTTGCCGGTAGGGCCCGTTTGGCAGGGGCATGGCTGGCGAGCGGACGCCCCGACCTTGCCCGCAAGTCACTTCCCGACGACTCTCTTTCCCAAACCGTTTCGCGCACATTCAAAGGTCGTCTCACCTCACAGACTGCGGCCGAGTCGATTCTGCTTTCAGTCCTCCTCGATCTGGACGATAAACACCCTTGGATAAGTGAACTCAAGCACCGTATTTTACGCGGGCGTAAGAATGGTCGTTGGAGGAGCACGTTGGATAATGGCCTTGCCATTGCCGCTCTCTGTAAGCTGCAGGCTTCAGCCGAAAGCGATGCCGGTTCCTTTTCGGGTGAGCTGACCGGACCTAATGGGAAAGCCGTTTCCTTCTCATCGGAGGATACGACCGAAACCTCATTTGTCGGAAGCGGAGAGATTCGAATGTCTCCCGTGGGAGAAGGGAAACTCTATGTCTCCGTTCTAACCGAAGGTCTTGTTGCTCCCGAATCGGTAAAACCCGTTAACGACGGTCTGAAGGTTCTGCGCCGTTGGACTACCGCCGACGGGAAGGTTCTTCGAGACTGGCAAGAAGAGGGGGGAACTCCCATCGAAGTGAAGGTCGGAGACTTGGTCTGGGTGGAGGTCAAGTTGCAGACTCTCGACGTGGAGGCAGACAACGTGGCCGTTGTGGATGCCTTGCCGGGTGGATTCGCGGTGGAGAATCCACGTCTGGCGACTTCGGCTATGCGGTCACCAAGTGAGCCAACCCTTTTTACCAGCCAACCGGATAGTTCGCAGTTCCTTGATGACCGTGTCATCCTTTTTGCTTCAGCCAAGCATCGTCCGCAAGTTTTTCGATACGCCATTCGAGCAGTGGCGGGAGGAGAATTTCTGCTTCCCCCAGTTCAGGCCTCCTGTATGTACGATGAAAGTCAGCGTTCTCTGGGAGGCATGGGTTCCGTAAAAGTGGTAGTCCGATGAAAGTGTCCTGCTTAAGCGAGTGGCTTAGGCGATATCGCGGGCGGATTCTTCTGACCTTCGCCGGAATGGGCGTGGGAATCTATTTCGCCCTGAACTGGCTTCTTTCGATCAACCCTTTTCCTGTCGAACGATTGGAAGCCTTGCCCGAAAGCGGTGTTCTGCTGGACCGGCATAATCGCGTCCTCACGCGAACCTTGACCGATGAAGAACAATGGCGTTTGCCCATTTCTCTTTCGCAAATGTCCCCTTGGCTGAAGCGCGCTACAATTGCGGTAGAAGACGAACGCTTTCGCTCTCATTCCGGGGTGGATTTTGTGTCCGTTGCTCGAGCCTCCTTTCAAAACATATTTGCTTTGGACGTCGTCTCGGGGGCAAGCACATTGGATATGCAGTTGTGCCGTATGCTGGAACCCAGACCCCGAACTTTCGAAGTGAAGCTTTCCGAAGCGGCCCGAGCATGGCGGTTGAAGGAAAACCTGTCGAAAGACGAAATTCTTCAGGCGTACCTGAACCTAGCCCCCTATGGTGGAAACCTAAATGGAGTGGAAGCGGCATCGCGACGATACTTTGGCAAGTCGGCCAAGGAACTCTCGCTGTCCGAGGCTGCTCTTTTGGCAGGTATCCCTCAATCTCCTTCTCGCCTGCGCCCCGATCGTTATCCCGGAACCGCCAAAAGGCGACGGGACAAGGTGCTGGATCGGATGTGTTTGGAAGGAATGATTTCTCGCGATGTTGCCCAAGAAGCTATGAGTGAAACTATTCAGCTTGAACCTCGTCCATTGACGGGCGGGCAAAGTCGTCACTTCGTGATGGAAGCTTTGCATCGAAGGCCTTCCGGCGGCAAAACCTATTTCGATCTCGAGCTGCAGTTGGAAATAGAACGGATTGCAAGGGAACATGTGAAGCATTTGCCGACTGCATCCGAAGTTGCTGCTGTCGTAATCGAAGTGGAAAGCGGGGGTCTGATTGCGATGCTCGGAGGCGTGGACTTTGAAGATCCGCATGGTGGTCAGGTCAATGCTGCGATGGCATGGCGTTCACCCGGTTCAGCTCTTAAGCCTTTCGTTTTCGCTACTGCTGCCGCCGATCGGCGTTTGGATGGCGAGACAATTCTTTCTGACGCACCCGTAAGTTTTGCCGGCTGGACTCCCGAGAATTTTGACCGAACCTTCTCCGGAGAAGTGTCTGCGGGGGACGCCTTGCGGTGGTCCCTCAATCTGCCTGCGCTTCAAGTTGCTCGGGAAGTGGGCGCGGTCAAGGCAGCGGGCTTGGCGGAGGGTTGCGGTGTGCGTTTTCGGGGTGACCCCGTTGGTCGCGGAGGTCTTGCCTTCGTGCTGGGTGCGGTGGAGACCCGTTTACTCGATCTTACCAACGCTTACGCTACATTGGGCCGGGCCGGTATTCGCCGAAACATACGTACATTCATTGATGAACCTGTTGTGGATGCTCGAATTCTAGATGCGGACGTGTGTGCTTGGTTAGGGCATGAATTGTCTTCTTGGCGTTTCCCTTCGACCGAGTTTGAGCATCTTTCCCCGCAATCGACTCCGTGGTTCATGCGTAAGACGGGTACGTCTTCCGGCAGGCGGGATGCTTGGGCGGTCGGTCACAACGGTAAGTATGCCGTTGGCGTGTGGGTCGGAAGACTTTCAGGGATGGGCGATGAAGCCTTCGTGGGGGCCAAAGTTGCCGAACCGGTCCTCGCCCGCATCTTCGATCTTTCACAAGTTCGGATGACAGAGGCTCCCGAAAAGCCCACCCCGTGGACAGTTGCCCGACCGATTCCTTTGTCCGCAGAAGATTTGAAGCTTGCCATCCTGTCTCCCGAACCCGGAGCCGTTTACCGTAAAATAGACGAATTATTGGAGGTTCGCCCGAAGGCCAATCTAGATGGTGAGTTGCTATGGTTTCTCAACGGACGACCCCTTGCCGGGGCTGAAGTCCGGCGTACTGCGGTGGGCATTGGACGTCACGAACTGCTTTGCCTCACCCCAATGGGGGCATTCGCCCGTTCCCGTTTCGAGGTGCGTTAGTAGTCTCTTAGGCCAGTGCCTTGGCCGTTTCATCGAGAAAAAGCTGAGAACCAACTCGAAAAGGAAAAGACGGCATGCTTGTGGAAAAGCTTTTCATCGGAAAGCAGGCTTCTTCCAGGAAATGGAATTCTGCGCCGGCTCCACGGCAAATAGGATGGCCGGCGGCACAATCCCACGGCTTGGATCTGTATTCGATGCAACCGTCAAGTCGGCCTGCGGCGACATTGGCAAGGCCAACGGCTGCTGACCCAGGACAACGTATGCGCCAGATAGTGAGCGCTTCTTGGAGTTTCTCTTGGGCCTTAGAGGGAATGGGGAAGTGCATACAGAAAGTGAGCTTTTCGTTTACGAGATCGGTGGCTGCCGTTATGGGACTGTCGCCCTCGACTGCTCCGAAGCTAGGACCACCTTGAAGGAGTAGGTCTCGTCCGTTGTCGTAGATGAATCCGTAGATGGGCATGCCTTCGTGAAGGAGACCGAGGGAAATGCCACATTCGGGAATGCCGACTGCGTAGTTGTTTGTCCCGTCCACGGGGTCGAGCACCCAAGCGAATTCGGCGTGGAGGTCTCTGAGTACGGAGTCGCTGTCGTTTTCTTCGGAGCAAAAGTCGTCTTCTGGGAAGTCTTTCGTGAGGTTCGTGAATATCTCGCGGGAGATTGTTTCGTCCACCACGGTTACTCGTGTTCCGTCTCCTTTCCATCGACTTTCGGCTTTCCCGAAGTTTTCCCGAAAATAGCCTACTTGATCGAGAACGGCTTTCTGTCCTGCTAGTATGCGGGATCGCAGAGATTCCTCGGCGTGACTGAGGTCGAGCGGATGCTCGGTTGGGATTACGGTTCGATCCATTTACCTTCTTCTTTAATGAGACGGACCAGTCGGTCAACGGCTTCCTTTTCCGGGATGGCCGATTTTACACGATTTTTACCGACGTAAAGATCGATCTTGCCAGGGGCGGTGCCCACGTATCCGAAGTCGGCATCTGCCATTTCTCCGGGCCCGTTAACGATGCAACCCATCACGGCGATGGTGACCCCCTTTAAGTGTGAGGTGCTTTCCTTTACGCGTTGGGTGGTGGACTGAAGGTCAAAGAGGGTACGACCACAACTTGGGCAAGCCACGAACTCGGTTTTTGAGATTCTTGCCCGTGCTCCTTGAAGGAGGTTGTAGGCGAGAGCTCGAGCTCGATCCGGATCAGGGGCATTCTCGACCGAGAGGAGGTCACCGATCCCGTCGCAAAGTAGAGAACCCGTCAGGATTGCGGAATCGAGGAGTCGGGAAGAAAAGAAACCTTCATTAGGATGGATGCGCGCTTCGTCACTTGATCTTATCCAGATAGGGAAGGGCAGGTTGTGTTGTCGAAGGTAGGCGGCAAGCG
>CALBIN010000615.1 GCA_937893275.1 uncultured Opitutia bacterium
GTGTAGCGGGCGCATCCCTTCAACCCGGGGTGGTGCTGATACTTGGCTTTGCAAACCTGATCGCCGACGGTCTTGCCATGGCCTTCGGAGAATTTCTCAGCGGGAAAGCCGAACGCGAATACCACGAATCCGAACGAGAAAGAGAAACATGGGAATTGGAAAACTACCCAGAAGGCGAAAAGCGGGAACTTGCCGAGCTATATGTGCAGAAGGGAATAGCCGAGGCGGACGCCCTCCAAATAGTGGAGATAATGGCGAAAAACAAAGAAGCCATGGTCGACGTCATGATGGTCGAGGAGCTCGGTCTCCACGAATCCAATGATTCCCCCATTGGAAATGCCGTGGCGACCTTCATCTCCTTCGCCGCTTTTGGCTTTCTTCCCCTTCTCAGCTACGTTGCGGGACGAGTTGTCGATCTTGGACCAAATTTCGACGGCTTTCCTTGGGCGTGTTTGCTAACTGCCCTAACCTTGTTTGCTTTAGGTGCTTTCAAGACCCGATTAACGGGCCGATCGTGGCTTGGTTCGGGGATGGAAATGTTGCTCGTCGGCGGCATCGCCGCGATGGCCGCCTTCGGTATCGGCAAAGCACTGGAAGGTCTCGCGTTTTAAGTCACGAAAAGGTCGATGCCCTACCGGGTACCCTTGCCGTTTCGGCCACCGCAAATGCGACAATCGTATCCTTGCGGGGTGTTGGAGATCAGTCCCCTACCCTTGCGATAAAAGGCGCATTCCGGCCTGTGGACCTTGCCGAGAGAGGATACCCAGAACGAGATTCCTGCGGTGGGTACTCCCTGTTGTTGACGAAACAAGGCTCCCGGAAGCTTGGGCTTTGGCATCGGCATGGCCGAGGCATTATCGGCTTGGGTGTAAGCAAGGGGTGTTTTCCATACGCCCAAAACCATTCTCTTGGCTTTCATTTGGGCCAGAGTAAAAGGTCCATAACGATTCGTCTCCTTTTCAAGATGCCAACCGTGGCCCGACAATATCGACTGACGACTGAAAGTGGTTTGGCTCCCGACGGGCAAGATATCGACGAGTTTTAAATTATTGAGATCGAACTCTTGTTTGGTTTTCAGGTTAACCTTGGAAGCGAGCAATTGCTGTTCGGTAAAACGCAGGGCTTCTCGATAGCCCGGTTGATCTCTCTTGGGAAACCCTACTCCCCAAGCTCGAAACCGTACTTGAAAATCATCCACCATCACGTCGAAGACACCTGGAGACAGTACGCGAAGTACCTCGTACCCTAGGGTTTTGGGAGCATGCGTCGGATCCGAGACGCTTGAAGTCGACCCTGAAGCTACGGGCTTTTCTTGGGAAACCTTAAGACTATCAGGCAAAGGAGGTGGAGTTGGCGAAGCAGGAGGCACCGTCTGCGCAACGGAAAAATTAGCCAGCGAAAACAACCCTAGAAGGGAAAAAACGGACAGGAAACGAAACAAAAGGCAAGACTTCACAAAAAACAAGAGTAACTGAACGCTTGCGTAGAGCAATTGTTTTGTTAAGGTCTGAACCCTTTTTAATATCCGCAATCGCTTATTTATCATGAACCTGCGAATCGCACGCAAAGTACTGAAGTCTGAAGAACGCTACGCCGGCCATCACATTGCCGAGGCAACAGCCATCGTAGAACGCTGGAAACGCAATCCGGAGAAAACTCCGGCAAAAGCCAAATCCGTTCCCAAGCCCGCGGATGAAGCGGTCGAGGAAACGGTTCCCGAAACCGAACCTACGCCCGAGCCCGAACCGGCCGCCGTCGAAGAGGTCGCGGAGGAAGCCCCCGTTGAAGAGGAGGTGAAAGCCTCCGAGGATGCGGAAGAGAAAGCTGCCGAAACCACGGAAGAAAAAGAAGAGACTCCGGCGGAAGATGCCGACGAAACTTCCGAAGACAGCGAAGAGGACTCTTCCGAAGAAGAACCGAAAGCCTCCGAAGAAACCTCCGAGAAACCTGTCGACGACGATGCGGAAGAGGAAGAACCTGCAAAAGGAGAAAAGGCCGACTGAACAAAGCCGGCGTTTCCCCACCCATAAGCAATGCCCCCCGCCAATGGTGAAACATCTAGTCACCTAGCTCGTAACAATTGGCGCGACGACCGCGATCTCCTTGAAGAGATTACATCGGTCATAGATCGGATCGATACCCCCTACGACCGCCTCAACCAAGGGGTAAGGTGTTTTCGCGAGTGGGTGAAAAATTTCCGGTCACATGGCTACGACCAATGCCCCGAAGCGACCGTTCTTGCAACTTGGGTTAGGGAAAGAGTGGCGGACGTCACGCGCAGAGAAGGAAGCTGCGACCTCACGACTAGCCCCATATCCTTCCCCGTCGACCTAGACGCCGTAGTTCGCCAACGTCGAAACGAGAGCAAAGACCCGCAACCGAACTCGGACGCAATCTTGCAAAAGCTCATCCCGGACTTGAAGCTCGGAATTTTTGCCCTGGAGCGAGCCCAATCGATCTTCAACGGCAAGGTTGCCGAATACCTTGAATTTCTCATTAAGAAGGATCAAGAATTCATTCAAAACCACGGCGAACGCATTTCCGACCTACTCGGCGCATGTCGACAGCAACTCGACAAAAGCAAATTACTATTCTCCATAAACTATTCTCCCAACCAAGCCGATTTCTGGATTCCCGAAATCAACCTTGGGATAGAGGTGGTCTTCGATTGGGACTCCAGCAAGGAATTCGAATTGACCCGCGTTCTTGGAGATACCGCCTATCGCCTAGAAGCTCGATTTCTCGTTGCAGTAACTCCAAACGACATGCCCAACCACCAATTTCAAGCCATCAAGAAAATCGAGAAAGACGGTGCTTTTGAAAATCTTTCAGTCATTCGCTTGAATGCTCTCGAGGATTACCTCGAAGATATCATCGCACGAACCCGCTGAAGGGGGAATACCTCAGAAGTTCACCAACTCTTCGCGAGTCAGCCGACCATCCGAGTCCCAGAGGCGTCTTCCGCGAAAACGACCGTCACTCCAGTATTCCTCCTCGCGCTTGCGGCCATCCGGCCACCATCGCGTCTTCATGCCCACTAGACGCCCATCCTCAAACAAAGATTCCAAGGCCAGATGACCGCTCTCGTGCCAACGCAACTGGTTGCCGTGAGGGACTCCTTCTAAGTATGATGACTCGAAAGCGGGCCTGCCGTCGGGATAAAGCTCCCTCAGCTTCCCCGTAAACAAGACCCCTTCCCCACCCGGAAAATAAACTTTCCCATCCTGCCCCAAAACCGATAGGTTAGAATCCATAACGGGTAGCGTGCCGATAGGTTGGCCAAAATCACGCATGATCTCGCTCGCATCGCGATCTGATCCCGGAATGTAGGTTAAATCGGGAGCATCAGGCATGGGGTCCCGCGAAACCACCGAATCCGGGGCAGGATCCGGCAAAGCCGGCTTCGCCTCTTCAGGCCCGTCCGAACCACAGCCCAAAAGACCAAGGAACAAAACAAAACCTAGCATGCGGGTAAGATTCACATCCACATCATCGTCTTAATAAAGCCTCCGCGCAACGCGAAAACGTGGGATTCGACCCTGCCCCGCTTGCCTTTCAAAAAGGATTCCGGCAAGGTCCAAGACATGAAAACCCTATTCCTCGGCAGGCACGCGAAATCATCTTGGAACGACTCGGAACTCTCCGACTTCGAACGCCCCCTCAACGATCGCGGCGAGCGCGATGCTCCCGAGATGGGGCGGCGACTAGCCGAAAAGCACCGCACAGCGGACGTCATCCTATGCAGCGCCGCCGTCCGGGCCCGTACCACCGCCGCCATTTTGGCCAAGGAATGGGGATACGAGGGAGACCTCCTGCTCGAACCGAGACTCTACGAGGCTTCGTCCTCTCAAATGCTCGACTTCATCCAAGAACTGGAAGACGAGGCGACGTCCGCGCTCGTCATCGCCCACAACCCCACCATCACTTGGCTGGCCAACCTTCTGGGCAACCTCTCCATAGGCAACGTGCCCACCTGCGGCATCGTGGTCTTGAAAATACCGTGCGAAAAATGGTCGGAGGTGGAGGTGGGATATGCGGAACTCATCGAGTTCGATTTCCCGAAAAAAGTGGAAGCCTGAGCCGACAAGCCAATCACCGTCGGCTAACGAAGCCGGGGCAACAGTCAGAGTGCCGGGGTTCAAGAAGAACGTCCGGCGGCAACATCGTTACAAGCCGAGATCCTTGCGGTTCGGGCATGCAGACAGCTATCGGGAACGATCCCTTTCCGGATCGATCCCGCGCCGGCTATTTCAAGCGCCTATTGCGAAAATTTCTTCTATTTCAAGTAAGAGGATTCAGAATTTCTCGTGAGCGAGGATTCGTTCGGCGGTCAGGTCGAGGGCGTCGACTTGAGGCCAAGCGGAATCTTCGGCTAGGGCGCGGCCACGCTTGAGAGCGTCTCCTTCGTCCATATCTACCAGTTTCCGTACCCAGCGACCGATCTCGTTGGGAGCAAGCTGCTCGTTCAAGCCTTCTTTGAGGCCGACTGCGGCTATTTCCTCATTATTCGTATCGAGATCAAGTGCAGAAGGCACGGGACGGGAGAAGTTCACGATGCTTCCGGATTCGTTTTGGATGGATTCCATTAGTGTTTTCTTTCCTAGAGCTATGTGTCGAGACGTTCCGAGGAAGCTGCCGAACATATCGGGAATCCATTGAAGAAAGGCGCAAACCGCCTGTCGTATCCACACCGCACAAGAATAAACTCCTTGGTGGCGAATTGGATGTGACTGTACTTTCTCTACGGGTTTCCATGAATCTGTTCGGCGTCTGCTCCCTAACGAAAGGGAATCGACACTGGTGATCAGGATTCACGTCCACCTCCCTGTAGACGAAATCTTGGTTGAATGCTCCGGCCACATCCTTGCGGCTAAGGAGTATAGTCGGACAGGGTATGGAAGGCTTTAGCTATTTTTTCAAAAAACCCGCAAAAGTCGCCACCCCGGGACAAAGGTAAACCATTCCTTAATAAAACATATTGCATAAGAGCATTATCCCGTCGTATTCTCCGTAGGAGAAAGCAATCTCTCATGAAAAAACAACTAATCGCGTACCTATTTCTATCCTCTTTCGCCTTCTGGCAATATGCCGCCGCCGCGCCCATACCCTATTCGGGCAAAGTCGCCATCAACGGCCTCAACTTCCAAGGTGACGCCCAGTTCACCTTCGCCTTACGGGATGCCGACGGCACCGTTCATTGGCGCAACGGCGTCGACGCCAACGCCTCCATAAACGTACCCGTCGATCGCGGTCTCTACATAGTTCTCCTAGGCGGGCAGGGCATGAACGCTCTCTCGAGCACCCTCTTCCTTGACCATCCTGAACTCTACCTGCAGGTACGCTTTTACCGCCCCGACACGCAGGAATGGCTTCACCTCGCTCCCGACCAGCGCATCACCTCAGCTCCCCACGCCCTTGCCGCCGAAGTGGCTAATCTGGCGAACCTCGCCAAAGCCGTC
>CALBIN010000616.1 GCA_937893275.1 uncultured Opitutia bacterium
TACTCTTGACCGATCTCCAAGGGTTCTCCCTCTTTATTCTGTAGTAGCACTGGGGGGAAATGCTTATAGGTTTCCTTATACTGATAGATCTGAGTAACCCAAGCACGGAAGATAGATTTAGTTTTCTTTACCTCTGCAGACTTTAGAAAGGAAAACAGTCCGCTATTGAACATTATCCCCGCAAGTATGCTGATGATAGTGATTACAACGAGTAACTCGATGAGAGTAAAACCCGAACGCCGTTTAGTTGTGAATCGTTTTGAATTAGCCATTTAAAATAATATTTTGAAATTTGCTTTCTAATAGCTACCAATTACCTGGTTCGTGTACCGGCAGGTTGTCCAGATCAATGCTCTCGGGAGAGATTAGTTCTTTGGTGAAATCAGAGGATTCGCCATCAGGTCCTTTGGAAAAAAGAAGATAACCAAGATTTTCATCACGCCGTGGATAGTCATATACATAGGGCGCGTTCCATGGATCAATGGCAAAATACTGGGGAATGCCAGTACTCGCATTCGTAAAATCCATAGTGACCTCCTGAACTTGGTTGCCTTCTTGCTCTCCCAAGTTCAGAGCTTCGCTCTTCAAAAAGCTCTTGGGGCGCTTGAGGGGATTACCATAGGGATTACCAACTGCATCCACATAGGAAGAGAGTGCTTGGAAAAGTCTCTGACCAGTAAGGAAAGGAAGCGTTTCCATATTGCCGGAGAGATCGTCCGTTCGAGGATAATCCCCATTCTCGCTCTTAAACTCCTCCAAAGCCAATTTAAGTGCTTCGACGTCAGACAAGGCTTTCTTCTCTCGCTGAGCTTTGAAAATATAGTTTGCCCCCGAAAAAGTGATTCCGACAAGTACTCCGATTATAGCTAAAACGATCAACAACTCGATCAGAGTGAACCCTAAGGATTTGGGATTCGAAAAAGTGGATGATTGATTCGTTCCCATACGTGAAAAAGACTTGTTACATTACCGCCAAAGCAGCTATCAAGTCAACGCTTTCATTATGTCCGACTAGGCCTGCAAGTCCTTGGAGAAAGCTTGAAAATCGCTCGTCGACTCGACCAAGCCATCAAACAAGGCTTTGGGGGAAAGATTGATTGCAGACAAAAATCCGCTGTCTGTCTTAAAAGAGGGACGCAAGGATTTCGGATCATCTACAAGCTGGCCGGAAGGAAGATCTCGAATCCCTTTGGCAGTTACATTGAGAAGGCATGCAAGCGGACGAACTTCTTCGCATTCAAAAGGTGTATCTTGAAATAAAATGGGGGAAACCACTTCTTTTTGAAAATTCCACTTCCGCAAAAGAGCGGCGGCGGCTTCTCGGTTATCGAAACCAAGGAGACTTTTTTCCTTTTCCACAGTAAGTGGACTCTCCAAGGAAGATAGTACAGGTATCCCATGCGTTCCGTGAAAAAAGTTTATGAGCATTTTACCTACCGAACGGAGCAATCCAACAGTGTAGGCGACCCCGCTGTTGGGCAAGACATAGGGCTGAACAAGACGCAACTGGGAACCAATAAGCTGCATGCTGGAGGCACCCCGAACTGAGGAAGACCAAAGTTCGTCGGAAGTGAGTCCGTAAAGGGGCAAGTCCTGTTGAAAAAGTTGACTAGCAGCCACGTAACCGATGATATTGTAGGCCTCGGTAAATCCTATCCGATTCATGGCGTCCTCAATTGTCGAGCAGTAGTAGGATCCTGCGAAATAGGCGGTATTACTAGCCTTGACAATACGGGAAACCAGAGATGGGTCGGTCTTTATCAGTCCAATGATATCGGAGATGCTCGAATTGGCGTCACTCAACAGAACCTGCAATTTCGGCATGATTTGAATAGCCGCGGGAAGGTCTTCCACGAAATCGACGATCTTTTCGAGCGGAACAGGCGGCGGCATCAACTCTGATTGGCAGAGGAAGCACTTGTACTCCAATTTCTGAGCCGCCTCCTTGGGAAACTGGGCGTCGTGGTTAGGACAATCGGGCTTTATACAGTGATAACTCACGGAAATGACTTTACTCCAACTTGCCGGACAGATGGCGAATGGTCAACCTTGAGTGAACACATTAATTTTCTTCAGGAGGGCAAACGCGTCGTTTTATCGATTCCGTGATCGCCTTTACCTCGGGGAATGAAAAGACCCAAAGGCAAACAAAGTGAACCGCCAAAGCAAGGGGGATGAGAACGACCAGCGAAATGGCCGAACTCGCCTTATGTGTCAAGTCCGGCAAACGCTCAATTCCCGAATGTCCAAAGGCTACCACGATACACATCGCGACTGTTGAGACAATGGTGGGGAAGAGACAGGATGACTCCTCATTCTCCAAGTCGATCAAATCGCTTTCTTTCCGCCATCGAAAGACCAGATAAAGGGTTTGAAAGACAGCAGCCAAGCCGTTGGCGCCAGCAAGGCCAAGCACACCCCAATGTTGCATAAGAACTAGGCTTAAAACCACATTGGCCACAAGGCTCAAAAAAGCGGCCAGCAAGGGGGTTTTCATATCCTTCCGGGCGTGAAAACCACGTATGTAAAACGCGGCTACCGCGTAAAAAGGTAATCCGAAGGAGGCAAGTATGAGGACCGGAATCGTTTCGGCAACCTCTCCGGAACCGAAACGTCCCCATTGGAACAAAGTTACGAGTATGGGTTCAGCAAGCAAAGCCAACCCCATTGCCGCAGGTAAAGTTATGACTAGAGTAAGTCTCAACCCCTTGGTGAAGGCTCTTCGAAATCCCGATTCGTCCTTCTGCCCTAGCAATCTCGCCATTTCGGGGAAAACCACGGTAGCGATAGCGATGGCGAAAACGCCCAACGGAAGTTCCGTGAGACGGGACGTCAAAAAGAGCATGGAAACAGCTCCATCATCAGGAAGTGAATAACCCAAGAAACGGGAGACAAGAACATTCACTTGCCCCACCGCTGCGCCAAAGGCACCTACTATGAAGAGCTCTCGGATGCGAGATAGTTCATCGGACCGGCCAAAGTCGGACTTGTACTTCCAACCCTCTAGCCGATGCAGAGAAAAAGCGGGAGCTAGAAGTTGCAACACTCCGCCGACCAAAACGGATACGCACAATGCGAGGGCCAAGTCTTCTCCCTCCAAGCCATAAACGCCCCCCCCCACCCCAAGTGTGGCGATCATCGCAAAATTCAGGATAATCGGCGAAGAGGCTCCCGGAGCAAATTTCTTGCGAGCATTCAAGGCTCCAACGATCAAAGCGGAAAGGCAAATAGCCAAAACATAGGGCAAGGTAACCGAACATAATTCTACACCTAAACGCCACTTGGGCGAAATTGATAGATCCATGCTTTGGACCAAGAAAAACAAGCTCAATCCTAGCACTAAGATGCCGATCAACCCAACTGCCAACCGAGTCAGCACCTTGTTCAACAGAGAGAGTCCTACGGCGATGGATTTGGTTTCTATCGTGTCAGAAAAAACGGGAATGAATGCCGAGGAAAGAGTGCCCTCACCCAGCATGCGACGAAAGAGGTTCGGCAAAGTGAATGCCAAAACGAAAGCACCGCCAATATACGAACCACCGAAACAGGCAAAAAACAACATATCTCGAAGAAGTCCAAGCACACGAGACAGAATCGTAAATCCGCTGACTAGAGAGATGTTTCCAAGAATACCGCTCATTTCGGAAGTATCTCTACCCCTCTTAAACGATTTGCGCCACACGAATTAAGCACGCCGCCTCAGACCAGTCACAGGCCGAATAATCTGTAAGCTAAGTTTTCTCTCGTTGCGGAACGCGCTCCACATTCGGTCAGAAATGAAAGAATAAAATTTCAGATCCTAGCCCCAAGTTGCTCCAGAAGTGCACGGGCTTCTCTTTCAGGATCTTCGTGATTTTGCTCCACGGCAGCCTTGACCGCGAGGCGCAAGGCATCGATCGCATCGTCAAAACGTTCCAATTCGATAAGACAGCGACCACGAAACAGAAGAGCTAACATCCAGTCCTGCTTTTCTTCAAGGCAAAGACGAAAGGTTTCTTCAGCTTCGGAAAATCCCCCCTCATCAAAAAGAGCTTGGGCAAGACTGAAGCGAAAGAGAAGATTGCATGGATCACCTTCTAATTT
>CALBIN010000617.1 GCA_937893275.1 uncultured Opitutia bacterium
GCCGGCCTGATCCGCGATTTGAAGTCACGCGGTCTGCTGGATGAAACCCTGGTCGTTTGGTCCGGGGAATTCGGACGCACCCCCTTCGCCCAAGGAGGAAAAGGTCGGGATCACAACGAACACGGATTCAGCCTCTGGATGGCCGGGGGCGGGATCAAGCCCGGCGTGACCTATGGCGCAACCGACGACTGGGGTTACAAGTCGGTGGACAATCCATTGCAGATACACGATCTCCACGCCACTATGTTGCACCAGCTCGGGATCGACCATGAGGAGTTGACCTACCGCTTCAGCGGCCGTGACATTCGACTGACCGACGTACACGGGAAGGTCATCGAGGATATCCTGCTGTGAGAATGAACAGGTGCTCAAGTCCTCGGTCACAGCGCATGCAGAAACTTCTATTATAAAACCCAACAGATGAAACTACGAACCCTCATTACTCTCGGCATTTTTTCCGCTCTCTTGCCCTTGATCTATGCTGCCGAACCAAAAAAGAGTAACAAGCCGCAACGCGATGTTTCATTCTTCAACGGCAAGGACCTCACCGGTTGGTCGGCTTCCGAGATGAAGTACTGGTCGGTCAAGTCCGGTGCCATCGTGGGGCATTCCGCGGTCAACGTGCCGGGGAACAGATTCATTTGGGCGGATGGGGAGGTGAAAGACTTCTACCTGACGGTCGATGTCAAGCTGACCCCGGATAACCGCAACGCAGGCATTCAGTTTCGCTCCAAGAAAGCCAATGCCTCCGGTCAGGCCTTTGGTTACCAGGCCGACGTCGGAGCCGGGGTGTGGGGCAAGCTCTACCACGAACATGGGCGTGGCAAATTGGACTGGAACAATAACGCCACTGGGGCGGTCAAGCCCGGCGACTGGAACCGCTACGAAATCCTCGCCGTCGGGCACAAGATATGGACCGCGATCAACGGCAAGCTCTGCGTTGCCTTGGAAGACCCCAAGGGCGAACTGTCAGGCAAGATCTCGTTCCAAATTCACGGCGGTCCCGCCCAGACCGTGCACTATCGCAACCCGACTTTGGCCCACAACCCGAAGATTGCACTCGAGAAGCAAACCAAGGAACAATTACTCGCTGCTTTGCCGAAAAAGGCGGAGGCGCCGAAGCCCGCTCCCTCAAAGCCGATCTCCACTCCGTTACCTTACTGGACGAGAT
>CALBIN010000618.1 GCA_937893275.1 uncultured Opitutia bacterium
TCGATATGGTTGCCTAAAAACTCGATTCGCCCGGGAGCTGCGGCTTCGTGGGAATCCTGCATGTACTCTCTATATGCGTTAAGGCCTCGAGCCCTTTTCTCCTCTTCGATCATCTTACCAAAAAAAAACCTGCGGCGAACCGCAGGTTTTTAATAAAGATAGGCGGGAAAAAGTTTCAGAGAGAAGCTTTCAGCTTGGAGCCGGGCTTGAATTTCACTGATTTGGATGCCTTGATCTTAATCTTGTCGCCGGTTTGAGGATTGATACCGTCACGGGCAGCTCTCTTTACGACCGAGAACGTACCAAATCCAATGATTTGAACATTCTCTTTTTTTACCGCTTTAGTAATGCTGTCGATCACGGCATTAAGAGCGGCGTCAGCTGAAGCACGAGATGCATCACTGCCGAGGTTTTTTTGTACGGCGTCAATCAGTTGTCCTTTATTCATTTACAGATTCCTTTTGTTTTGAAGGTTGGTTGAGATTTTTTAAGCCAGTAATTTGGGGTTCCTCCATGCCTCTTTTTTTTTTGCGTTTCGTCAACCTCTTTTTGCTCTAGGCTTGATTTTTTCTGTTTTTTTGCTCCTCCTCGACCCCAGAAGTCGCTTGTTCAGAGGGCTTCAGATCACCGCGGGAACCACAAGTCACAGTTTCCAGAAGTCCTTGAAGAGCTTCAGCTTTCGTAATGTTTAGATCAGTCGAAAGCTGTCCTGCCCGTTTGAACAATTGAGCGGCCATCCGCAAAGCCTGTTTTTTTTCGGCTCCGAGGCGCAAAAAGATCCCTGCAATATCGCTGATTTCGTTATTTTCGTTCATTTAATGAAGATTTGGGGCTCCTCCGAAGGCAAGAAGGACAGTCCCGAGGCTCTTATTTCGGGTAAGAGATTGCGACGAACCAAGGCCATACCTGATCCAGAAATCTCGGACTCATGGCTAAAGTAGCTTTTTAACTCTCCTGCTTTCTTCTCTCCTAGGAAAAGATCGGCCGGTGAGGTTTCAGGGGATTCTTCTTTTATGGTTGCCGGCAGCAGAACGCGTTGGACTTGGCCCATGGCGTGAATTCTAGCCATCACTTCTTGTCCGAGGTAGCAACCTTTGTCGAAATCAACGGCGTCATCCTCTAATCCGCATTCCTGGGGAAGTTCGGTTGGACCCATTTCGACGGGGATGGCAGGCATGCCTGATGCAACTCTGGCAAGAGCCAGAGAATTGGCGTCCACCATTGCAAGAGCATCTGCCCGAGTTACTGTCTCCACAAATTCACCCAGTGCTTCGACGTGTTCCTCGTCCGCCAGAATGTCGATGTTGGGCGGTTTTGTTTTTCGCCCCCAAAAGATTAAGCCGATTTCTGTTGTGGCAAAGGAATTCCCTTGTGGCAGCTCGAAAGCGAACTGCGAACTAATGGCTTCATGGTCGCCTCCCCAAAGTGAAATGATTTCGTGCCCATCCGTTCGATCCTCGAATTCAACGTCGTCGGCCACCACGTTCTCCTCCAGAAGTGCGATCAGGTTCTCTGCTGGGCAATCGTAACTGACGATAAGGAAGTTTTCTTCGTCCTTTCTCAGAATGAAGCCATCGGCAAGGATGCGACCCTTTCGATTGAGGCGCAGTCCATAGGTGGCTTGATTCTCTCCTTTCCAGTCCAGCTGGGAGCTCCACTGGCTTTGTAAATAGGCAAGAGAATCTTCTCCCGAGGCAAGGACGACGGCAGCCGGATGATGGTGGTGAGCGAACATAAATACCTTTATTACCACATTTTTAAAAGTTTGTCTTGTTCATACGAGTTTGGCTTTTATGGTTCGCCAGCGTGCAACAAGTAACTGACTTACGAATTCTCTCATCGGACCCGCTCCCGGCTCCGGCGGAACTTTGCCATGAAATTTCTCGCAGTCCCGAGCAAATAGGCTTTGTCGCGGAAGCCCGCGAAAAGCTACATCGCATTATTCACGGCGAAGACAAGCGACTGCTTTGTGTAGTGGGCCCCTGTTCCATCCACGACTTGGATGCCTGTCGTGAATATGCCGGGCGTTTCCGCGAATTGGCCGGCGAACTGGATGAACGACTCCTCCTCGTGCTTCGCGTCTATTTCGAAAAGCCTCGCACGAACTTGGGTTGGAAGGGATTAATCATGGATCCCAAGCTTAACGGCACCTGTGACATTCCCGAAGGTCTCCGTATCGCCCGAAGATTTCTTGGCGAGGTGCTGGACCTGGGGATTCCCACTGCCACCGAGTTGCTCGATCCCATCACGCCGCAATACATTGCCGACTCCCTTTGCTGGTCGGCGATCGGCGCCCGTACCTCCGAATCCCAGACCCATCGGCAGATGGCTTCCGGTCTTTCCATGCCCGTGGGGTTCAAGAATTCTACGAGTGGCGACGTGAAGGCGGCCGTCAACGGGATTTTGGCGGCCACTCAGAGTCAAACCTTTCTCGGGATAACAGAGGATGGTCGGGCTTCCGCCGTAACTACGGGAGGTAACCCGGACTGCCAACTGATTCTTAGGGGTGGTTCTTCCGGATCCAACTATGCCGCGGAGCATGTTGCGGTTGCCGAAGAGACTCTCAACGCCGCCGAGGTGTCTCCCTCGATTATGATCGATTGCAGTCACGCCAACAGCGGAAAGGATCCGCAACGTCAGCCAGTCGTGATGGAGGAGGTATTGAGTCAAGTGTCCAACGGTTCGGATTTCATCCATTCCGTAATGATCGAGAGCCACTTGAATGCCGGCAGTCAATCCTTCCCTCGCCCGCTGGAGGATCTCGAATATGGTGTTTCGATTACCGATGGTTGTATCGACTGGTCTTCCACGGAGACCCTTCTGCGGCGAACCGCCGAGGTGATCGATAAAGCAAGATTTTCCTGATTTCTCTCTCAACAATCCTTCAATTATAAAAACTGAACCTCAATGAACGCCCAACAACCTATACGTGTAGCCGTTACTGGTGCAGCCGGACAAATCGGTTATTCTCTTCTCTTTCGCATTGCGTCGGGGGAACTTTTCGGACCGGATCAACCGGTCTCGCTCAACTTACTTGAGATCGAGCCTGCCATGCAGGCTCTGGAGGGTGTCGTCATGGAGCTGGACGACTGTGCCTTCCCGCTTCTCCGCGATGTTCGTCCCACTTGCGATCTCGACCAAGGTTTCGGCGACGCCAACTGGGCCCTGCTTGTCGGGAGCGTCCCGCGCAAGGCAGGTATGGAGCGCGGAGACTTGCTCGGCATCAATGGAAAGATCTTTACGGGGCAGGGGCAGGCCATTCAGCGTTCGGCTGCTTCCGATGTTCGCGTCCTTGTGGTTGGAAACCCTTGCAACACCAACTGCCTTATCGCGATGAACAATGCTCCCGACGTCCCGAGAGATCGCTGGTTCGCCATGACGAGACTCGATGAGAACCGGGCCGCCGCTCAACTCGCCGCCAAGGCAGGCACCCATGTTTCCGAGGTGAGCAATGTTACCATTTGGGGCAATCATTCCGCCACTCAGTATCCCGACTATCATAACGCCCGAATCGGAGGAAGGGCTGCTTCGGAGGTGATCGACGATGAGGACTGGTGTCGCGAAACTTTCATCCCCACCGTCCAGCAACGCGGAGCCGCCATCATTCAAGCCCGTGGTTCTTCTTCCGCCGCTTCCGCCGCCAATGCCGCTATCGATACGGTGAGCTCTCTCGTGAACCCTACGCCCGAAGGCGACTGGAATAGCGTATGTGTGGCTTCTGACGGTTCCTACGGTAGCGAAGAAGGTCTGATCACTTCCTTCCCTGTCCGTTCCGACGGGACGAACTGGTCCATTGCTCAAGGGGTTCCGATCAACGATTTTGCGCGCGAGAAGATAGATGCTTCCGTTGCCGAACTGTCCGAGGAACGGACAATGGTACGAGATCTCTTGCCGAGCTGAACCGCTATTCGAAACGACGTTCGTAAATCCTGACATCGTGATATTGCTCGAGTTTGTATCCGGCTTCGTTCAGTACGCCTGCTTCGTGAAAACCTAATTTTTCGTGCAGCTTGGCGGACCCAGGATTAGGGATCACTACGAGCCCATAAGCTCGATGGACGAGCTCCGTCTTTTCCAACGCCCCCAGCAAGACTCTATACAGAGTTTCTCCAATGCCTTGGCGCAATTGATTCTTGCTCACATAGACGCTGGTCATGACGGAAGGTTGGTAGGCAGGTCTCTCGTGAAAGCGAACGCTCGATGCGTAGCCTGCTACCCTGCCGTCGACTTCGGCTACGATCAGTTGGTGTCGGCCTGAGGGATCAAATTGTTTGAACCATTCCTGACGGTTCTCAAGCGAGACCTCCTCTATGTCGAAAATGACAGCTGTTTCGACGATGTAATGGTTTATGATGTCCCTTATTGCGGGAAGATCGGCTTCAACGCCGTTTCGGATAGATAGGTTCATTTGGAAATCCTCCCTCTAGTTCACTACATTGCGTGCAGGCAATCCCTTAAGCACACGAAGGCAGTTGTTGCTTCCTTTGATGCGCATGTCGTCGATACCCTCTTCGGAGTAGAAGGCGGCGTGCGGATTCAGGATCAATCGATGGTGGGCGGGGTGCTTCGGGTCGCGCCATGCCTGCAGGAGGGGCGTGTCCTCGCTTGGTGGTTCTTTCGGGAGTACGTCGATGGCGGCACCCGCCAGTTTGCCACTTTGGAGCGCTTTGGCTATAGCTTCTCCGTCCGTTACGGTTCCACGGGCGGTGTTTACGAGGAACGAACCTTCGGGCATCAAGGAAAGAGCCCGGCCGTCGATCAGGTTTTTCGTTTCATCGGTTCCCGGGCAATGCAGGCTTAGGACACGAGATTGTCGCAACAGGTCGTCCAGGTCCTCCACGCGATGGATGCCGAGTGCCTTGTCTCGACCATCGGGGGCGTATGGATCGTAATATGCCACTCTCATGCCCAAGGCCTTTGCTCGCAGGGCCGTGGCCGTGCCGATGCGCCCTACGCCCACGATGCCGAAGGTTTCTCCGCGCAAACGCTGAAGTGGCTTGGCCAGTTCGTACGACCAAGGGGCACTTGTATCGTCTCGCAGACGATTATTCAGAAAGTGAAACCCTCTGGTCAAGGCCAAGGCCATGCCGATGGCCGAGTCCGCCACCTCTTCGCTCCCGTAGTCCGGGACGTTGGCAACGTCGATGCCCCGTTCCCGGGCGAAGACGTAGTCGATGTTGTCGTAACCTACGCCGCAGCGTACGATAAGGCGACAGTTGGTAAGGCGTTCGATCGTCGGGCGCGTGATGGTCACATAGTGGTAGAGCATGATTGCGTCTGCGTCCTCCACCTTGCCAGCCAAGTTTTCCTCGCCTATTGCTTGAAGCGTCTTCACCTCGGCAATATCACTTAGAATCTCGCGTTCGAAGCTTGCGGGTTCCTCCACGAAATCCGTTACCACCACCTTGAAAGAATTACTCATTGCAGGGGAAGAATGGAAGATTTCCGCAACTTCGGAAAGAATTTCGCCAAGTGGTCTAACTACGTATTCCTGGGTTTTCGCGTAGTGGAATCTCAGGCGGCTTTTCGTGAAATCGCTTCCGCCAAATCGGCCTTTTCTTCTTTCAGTTGCCTCTTTAATTGTCGAAACCCGATCATTTTTTTCGAGTCTTCGTCCCAAAGACGAGAATTGATTGACTTTAGGCTCCCCAAAAGCGTCATGGCCTTGACCTCTTGAAACATAGGGTCGGACCAGTGGCACTTCTCCAAGTTGTAATTCGGGATTTTGGGGCTGAGATGGTGGATGTGGTGAAAGCCGATATTGCCCGAGAACCATTGCAGTACTCTTGGCAATTGGTAGAAGGAACTGCCTTGAATGGCTGCCGTGGTATAGTCCCAATCCTCGCCCCCTACCCAATAGGCATCTTCATACTGGTGTTGCACGTAAAACATCCAGACCCCGCATGAGCTGGCCATTGCCATTGCCGTAAGTTGAAACGCCAGCCATGGCAGAAACCCGGTTATGCTGATTAGGCCGGCAGCCATTGCGAGCAAGGCAAAGTTCATGAACCATACGGATCGTTTTTCCCGAGGGTTCGCGTTTTTCGAAGGAAATCTTTCAAGTACTAGAAAAAGGAAAATAGGAGCGATTAAAAACAGCACGATTGGATTTCGCACCAATCGATAGGAAAATTTCCTCCATCGAGAAGACTCTAGGTATTCCTTTACTGTAAGCGTCCAGACATCTCCCATTCCCCTACGGTCCAGATCTCCGGATGTGGCATGATGAACGGAATGTTCCCACCTCCAGTGAAAGTAGGGGGTGAAGGTCAGAAATCCTGAGATGAAGCCGAGGTAGTTGTTTACCTTTTTAGATTTATAAAAGGAGCCGTGACCGCAGTCGTGAAAAATAATGAAGACCCGAACCAGAAACATTCCGGCAAGGAGAGCCGGCGGTATCGCCCACCACGATGAAAGGGAAAGACCAAGGGACATGTAAATCCATAACCCCCACAGCACAAAATAGGGCCCGATGGAATTCACCACCTGCCAACTGGCTCGAGCAAAGCTTGGCTTTTGGTGCTCGGCAACAATCTTCTTCCACCTAAAGGTGGCTTCTTTGTGGCTCGCCTTGCTTAAAAGTTTTATTTCCTCCTCCATCCCTTCAACGCATCATCAAGTAATCTTGGAATATGTTCAAGGTAATACGATCAGGGGTAGCCATTTGGTGCCGTTCACCTTCGCTTCTACACTTTAGCTTGAGCCTCTGGGACAATTGGAAAGGCTAAGCTCACCCACTCAATGGCGAGAAGTGCTTCAACGAGCGTGCTTGAGGTAATTGGCAATCGCTTGACCGAGGGCGACGCCATAGGTTCGGTAGCCGTGCTGGGTGGAGTTGGAGGAGTTCCAAGTGGTCTCGAGAGTCAGGTTGACTGAGGTGGAGGCGGTGTTTTCGGCGACCCAGTTCTTGCTGATGCGCCGCCAAAGCGGATGGTAGCCCGGACCTGTGACGCGAACGTTCCCGGACAAGCCCAGAGGGTGTTTGCCCAAGGTCTCCAGGCAGAGTGCGTGGAAGCGCCGTTGGTTTGCCTTGCGGGTGGGGTTGAGGTGTGAGTCGGGGGAACCGAAGAAGAAGGGTGTGCGGTCGCTTGGACCCGGATTGTGGAGGTCTAGGAAGAGACTGAATGTACGTTCCTTGTCGAGGCGACGTATCCAAGCCTGGGCGGCTGCGACCTCGGGGTAGCGCGGTTGGTCGCTCCAGTCACGGTTGTGGTCGTGGGGGATTTGGTTTTTTCCGCCCGCCCCGCGTTCGACGTTGTCCACGTCCATGATGGGCACGATGTGGATTCGCGCATTTTCGCGTAACGCCTTAGCCTTCTCGTGGTCTGAGGTCAGCCATTCGACGAGGCCTCGGCAGACCCAGCTGGATCCAGCTTCCCATGCGTGCTGGCGGGCCTGTATCCACAGGGCGGGTTGCTTGCCGTCGCCCTTGGGCTCCCAGCGGAGGGCGGGTACGGCATGGCCCTCCTCGCTCTTGCAAAGCTCGAAAGCTTCGGCTCCGACCTTTGCCTCCACCGTTTCATCGACGAGACTCCGCGCATCCGCGAGGGTGAAAGGTGGTCCCCATGCGAACCAGATGGTTTCCGCGTCCACCTTGACCTCGTAGGTGAGCAGTTTGCCCGATCGCTTGCCTGGAGGGGAGTGCTTCCAGATCTTGTCGTCGGAGCTGACGGAAGCCCGGCTCGGGGCCGCGAACCCCGAGCCGTTCAGGCTCAGTTTCCAGATGTCGCCCGGCGTAAGGCCCGAAACCTTGAAATACCACCAACAAGCCCAGCCCTTGCCTTTGTGGCCCATGGGGTGGAACCGAAGCAATCGGGCTTTCTCGTCCAGTTCCTCGACGACGACGGAACCACCAGGAAAGTCGGCTTCCACTTGCACCTTGGCTTGCAAGGCAGCGGTTCCGATGGTGAATGCAAGGAGGATGAACGGTTTCATGAAAGCAAAACACATATATGTGTCCTTTCCGTTTGCATTCAATCCCCATTTGTTGCGGAAATCCTTCTTTGCAGTGGGAGGGTTTTCGCCAAAGGGCCACGCTTTGGCTTGAGCCTGTAGGGCAATTGCTCAGAAGATGGTAACTATGAAGAAACCCAACCTCTTTTTCTCAACCTCGGTGAGCGTTCGCCTTGTCCTGAGTCTCTTTCTCTTTGCCGAGTTGGCGGAAGCCAAGGAGCGACCACCGAACGTCATCCTGATCTTGGCCGACGACCTCGGTTACGGCGATCTCGGTTGCTTTGGCCAGAAGACACTTAAGACGCCTCGTCTCGACAAGATGGCGGCGGAGGGTATGCGTTTCACTCAATTCTACGCGGGTTGCACGGTGTGCGCCCCGTCCCGCAGCGTGTTGCTCACGGGCAGGCACATGGGCCGTACGGTGGTGCGCGGCAATTCCACCCAACCGATCGTCATCAAGCCGGGCCAGCCCACCTTGGCCTCGGTCCTCAAGAAGGCTGGTTACGCCACTGCCTGCGTGGGCAAGTGGGGGGTGGGCACTCCCCACAATTTCACCAATCCCAACGACGTAGGGTTCGACCACTTCTTCGGCTACGTCAACATGTGGCACGCCCACAATTTCTATCCCGAGTTTCTCATTCGCAACGGCAAGGTGGAAAAACTGCGGAACGAGGTGGCTCCCAAGTGGAAGCGCTGGCAGAACCCGAAGCTCCCGCAGGCGGGTCGCGGGGTGGCGGTGAAGAAGTTCGATTACGCTCCCGACCTCTTCGCGGAGGACGCTCTCCGCTTCATTCTGGAGAAGCACGAGCAGCCCTTTTTCCTCTATTTCGCCATGAACGTGCCCCATGCCAACAACGAGGCCAGCAACAAAGGCATGGAAGTGCCCGACCTCGGCGAGTTCGCCAAGAAGGACTGGCCCGAGCCCGAGAAAGGGTTCGCCGCCATGATCAAGAACATCGACCGCGACGTCGGCAAGGTCCTCGACTTGGTGGCCGAGCTGGGCGTGGCCAAGGACACCCTAGTCGTCTTCACCTCCGACAACGGCCCCCATCAGGAAGGCGGGCACAAGGCCGACTACTTCGACTCCAATGGCCGCTACCGCGGCATCAAGCGGGACCTCACCGAGGGTGGTATCCGGGTGCCCACCATCGCATGGTGGCCCAGTTCTGTGAAGGCCGGAAGCACCGACGACCATCAATGGTATTTCGGCGACTGCATGGCCACTTTCGCCGAGTTGGCCGGGACCAAGGTCCCCGATGATGTCGATAGCGATAGTTTTTTGCCCACCTTGCGGGGCAACCCGCCCGAAAAGCAGTGGACCCGCAAGAGTCACCTCTACTGGGAGTTCCTTGAGCGTGGCTCCGCCCAAGCCGTACGCTTCGGTAAATGGAAGGCCATCCGCCAGCCGATGCTCACCGGCCCGATCCAGCTCTACGATCTATCTTTTGATCACGAGGAAAAAAGGGACTATGCCAAGAGCAGGCCCGACCTAGTCAAGCATGCTGCCAACCTATTGGACCAGTGCCACGAGCCCGACCCCCACTGGAAAACGCCCGAGCGCAAGAGCCCCCTGAAAAAGCCGAAGTGACGCTCCTCAGCCCTCCACCGTGATGGTGGCCTTCTGGATGGCGTTGGCGCCGTCCTTGCGGAAGGGGCGCGGCATGGGCTGGCCATTGCCCTTGTCGTCGATCGTGCGGCAATAAAGGTCGTATTTCCCCGGGGCGACGTCCTTAAGTAGGGTGGCCCAGTGGGCGATTGTGTAGCGCATCGGCCAATGCTCGGGTTTGCCCTCCTTGGTGAAGAACTGGACATCGGGTGGCAGTTTGCCATCGGGTAGGTCGCCTCCCCAGTTGTTGGGGGGCGGCAAGATATCGGCGTCCTGCCACGGTGCCTTGGTAAAATAGGGGTCGTCCTCGGGCCATTCCTTGCCCTGTGGATTAATCCAGACCTGTGCCTTGCTCAATCCTCCCACGCCCACCTGGGCCAATCCTGTCACGGGGATGGGGACGCCTGCCTTTTCCTTTGCCGGCTTGTAGACGAACCGGCACATGGTCTTCATCCAGCTGGCGATGTCGTTGTTGCCGCCCGCGTAGGTGTCGTTGGCTTGGTGGTCGTTGGTCAAGGTGACGGTCTTGAGCCACTTGACGGATTTGAAGCCGTAGGCGTCCGGTACCAGCATGCGGACGGGGCCGCCGCGCTTGCCTGTGAGCCATTCGCCGTTCAGCTTGTAGCAGAGAATGATGGGGTTGTCGCCCGGCGGATCCTCGAGGGCCCGACCGATGGGGAGCGAGCTGCGGAACATTTGCTTGGGATCCTCGTTGTGATGGCCGTAATAGAATACCCGTCGAACATTCACGGTGGGCTTGGCCAACCAGATGACGTTGCGCAGCGGCACACCCTCCCAAAGGCCCATCCCGAGGGGGTTCTTCATGTTGTTGCACGACATCACCTTTAGGAAGCGCACGGCATGTTTCTCGGCCAGCTTCATGAGCCCCTTGAAGTCGAGGGCGTTGCCCTTTTTCCGGGTCATCGGGTTGACCACCGCGGCATTGCTTTCGGGATCGGGGACGACCTCCAGTTTCCAGGTCTCGCGCTCCAGCCCGATCTCGAGACGCTTTTCCTTGGACAGGGTGTAGGGCAGGGGTTGTCCCCTTTGCACCGTCCCGAACTCGTCCTGGTAGGTCAGATACTCCATGTCGGAGGTCGCCTCCTCCAGTATCTCGGCGTCCGACTCCTTGGCCCACGCGGCAACCGCCTGCGTCGCTCCCAGACCCGCTGCTCCCAGACGCATGAAGTAACGGCGCGTCACCTCGAGGTGCTGTCGTCGTAGGTCTTTCGATAGGGGAGCGTCCTGCATGAGCTAGTGGTCGAGTCTTGCAACCATCTTGGGTGCCCCAGCGGGCCTTGGCAACCCCTCACTTGCGTGCAAGCCCTAGGGCAGGTTCTTGAGGTATTTCTTGGGGTTCGCCTTGAAGCGCGACACCGCACGCTTCTTGGAGAGGTAAATGATCCTGCCCTCATGCTCGACGGAAAGGCTCTTCGGGTGTACCCGAACGTTGGCGTAAACGGGGCAGAACAACTGCTTCAGTGGCTTGATTTTCTTGGACGCCACGGCCTTCAGCTGGGGAGCCTGCTTCTGGCAAACCACCGCGAAGTACTCGGGATTCTTGGCCCACGTCTCCTTGCACGAACCGCAGCACATGAAAACCTTCACCCCCTTGAATACGACGAACTCCTCAAGGTCGATTTCATCATCCACCATAAGCGGACAAAGCGTCTGCTTGGGTGCCTCCTGAGCCATCGCCGAGCAGGCGAACAGGAAACCCGCGGAGAGGAGGAGGCGTCGGATGAGGTTCATGGTGCTGATTGGAAGGTTTTGCATGAAGGTAGGGCAGCCGAAGGTGCGAATCAACTGGAAATGCTGGGGTAGAGCTGTTCCTATTCTTGTCATTGTGCGGAGGGCCATCGGAGCGACTCGGCAATCCGGAGAAAGTTCAATGTTTTTGGCAAACCGTCTGGATTGCCACGTCGCTGCGCTCCTCGCAATGACAGGGTGTCTAT
>CALBIN010000619.1 GCA_937893275.1 uncultured Opitutia bacterium
GAAAAACCTCCTCGCGTCGTCGAGTTTACGGAGCAGATTCTTACATCGTCCGGTCTTTTTGTAATTACCCCCGAATACAATGGAAGCATGTCCGGAGCGCTTAAGCTTTTCATCGACATGCTACCTTTTCCCGAAAGCTTTGAAAATCGTCCCGTCAGTTACATTGGGATTTCAGCGGGACAGTTCGGTGGCCTTCGTCCCGTCGAGCACTTGCAACAAGTATTTGGCTATCGCAACGCCCTAAACTTTCCTCGCCGCGTTTTTATCCCTGCGATTGGATCGGTCATGGAGCAATCGGGGGGATTAGAGGCAAGTGATTATGGAAAGCGAATTCGTGAACAAGCCAAGGGTTTCGCTGAATTCTGCAAAGCCCTTGGCAAACTATAATGTTTATCCTTTCACTCCCCATTCAAAAAGACAAAATCTACGGATATGTCACAGTCACCTACTGAAGATCGATATTCTCAACGCGGTGTTTCCTCGTCGAAGGCCGAGGTTCATGCAGTGGTGGACAAATTGGATCACGGTCTCTTCCCGGGAGCATTTTGCAAGGTTACCGAAGATTCGCTAACAGGAAATCCCGATTCTTGTTGCGTCATACATTCGGACGGCGCCGGCACAAAATCCATTCTTGGATACCTTCACTATTGTGAAACAGGTGATCCTGGTGTCTTTCGGGGCATCGCTCAAGACAGCATCGTCATGAACGTGGACGATCTCGCCTGCATAGGCGTCACTAAAAACATTATTATTTCCAGTACCGTTAATCGTAACGCCCGCAATTTCCCGGGGGACGCTCTCGCCGCTCTGATTGAGGGGACTGAAGAGTTTTTGGCCACTATGCGGTCACTGGGCGTGGAAATCATCAGTGGGGGGGGCGAAACTGCCGATGTCGGCGACCTCACGGGTACCGTTGCCGTCGATTCCTGTGCCGTTGCCGTCATGCCTAGGTCTCAGGTATTGGATAACGCGGACATCCACCCCGGACTTGCCATTGTGGGACTCTCCTCAACCGGGCAAGCCACTTACGAGAATGTTGAAAACAGTGGCATAGGGAGTAACGGACTCACTAGTGCTCGTCACGAAATGCTTTCTCCCCACTATCGAGAGACATATCCCGAGACCTTGGACCCCCATACTCCAACTGATCTCGCTTACTGTGGTCCGTACCGTATGAATGATACTCTTCCCGACTCAACCCTTACGGTGGGGCAAGCTCTCTTGAGCCCTACGCGAACCTACTTGCCCGTGGTCAAGATCTTACTTGCCGAGATGCGACCCGCCATTTCCGGTCTCGTCCATTGCTCGGGAGGTGGCCAGACAAAGTGCCTACGCTTCGGCTCCGGTGTCAAGCACGTGAAGGACAACCTCTTTCCCATACCATCTCTCTTCCGCGAAATTCAACGGGCTTCCGGCACCACCGATCGCGAAATGCATCGCGTCTACAACCTCGGTCACCGTTTCGAGGTTTTCTGTGAACCAAAGGCGGCTGACGACATTATAGCCGTCGCCAATGGCTTCGGCATTGAAGCAAAAGTCGTGGGACATACCGAACCCACGGAACGTGAGGACGGAGCCAACCAACTCGTCATTCGTCGCGGTGAAACTGAACTCGCTTACGCCTTGGGCGATTAATCCTCAAATAATGAGTCTCGAGTACCCCCATGCAGTGTTTGCTTCCCGTTGGCCGGGAGCCAAACCTCAACATGCCATGGTTTGCGGTTCGGGGTGGGGTGAAGTCGGCGAATCCTTTTCTGTTCTTGGAACAATACCTTACGGCGAAATTCCCAGCTTGGGAGCTTCCACTGTAGAAGGTCACGCGGGACAGTTGCTGCTCGCCGAAGTCGAGGGAACGGAAATCCTTATTTTTCAAGGCCGTCGCCACTTCTATGAAGGTGAGGGATGGGAACCTGTCGTTGCTCCTGTCCGTATCGCCAAAAGCCTTGGCGTTACAACACTGCTTCTTACCAATGCCGCGGGTGGCATCAGCAAAGCCTTTGCACCCAGCGATCTCATGGTCGTGACCGATCACATTAACCTGATGCCAGGCAATCCTCTTATAGGTCCTCACGACCCATTTTTCGGTCCTCGTTTCCCCGACCAGACCGAGGTCTATGACCCCTCCCTTCGCAAAAAACTCCTCGCCACCGGCGAGGAAGCAGACTCAACCCTACAACAAGGCGTTTATCTTGCTCTCTCGGGACCCGCCTTTGAAACTCCTGCCGAAATTCGTGCTTTAGGCAAGCTTGGCGCAGATGCCGTGGGCATGTCCACCGTACCCGAGGCCATAGTTGCCAACGCAGCTGGTCTTCGCGTAGCCGCGCTTTCCTGTATCAGCAACCTGGCCGCTGGCATCTCCGGCCAACCCCTCTCGCACGAAGAGGTGAACGAAACCGCTCAAGCTGCTATGCCCCAAATGAGGCAGTTAGTGACAGCTTACTTTAAGAAAATCTGCGAGGAAAATTAGTTTTCATTTTCCTTCTCTGTCTATTCCTCCAATTTCGGCGAGGGTGCAGGAATTTCGTCTGGAATCGCTTCCGGTACTAAAGCTGCCTTTTCGCTCTCGAAGTAGTCGACACCCGCCTTTATGGTCTTCAGGGGAACCTTCACATCGGTGGAGAAGCGTCCGTCGCCGAAGCTGATCGAACCGGTTACAGGAACCAAGTCCAGTTTCCCGAGGCCTTCCTCCAGCCTTTTTGCTGAGACCTCATCCAGCACGCCACCCATGCTACCGATGATAAGTTGGGCGTATTGGCCGACGTCCATGCTCCAGCGGGCCATTTGTCCGGGTTCGAGTGTGAGATTTTCGGCGAGACTATTTTCCACGGGCTTCCCCGCCTTCAAGGCCCGGAGGAGCCCACTCAGCTGCTCTTTGTCCATAGCAACGACGTAATGACCGTTCGTAACGGCATACAAGTAAGTCATGTTCGAGTAGGGTAACCCCGTGGGGAAAAGCGAGGGGGCGGCTTCTTCGACGTCCATCTTCATCGAAAAACGGTGCGTCGGAACTCCTTCGACTGGTTCCCCTTTCTCAATGTTGAATTCATACTTTACTCCCATGCTTTTTAAGAAATCGATTTTCTCGAACATGTCTTGGGTTAGCTTCATGTAATCGGTGAACATTTCACCAATTTCCTCGGAAGACGCCTTAGTGGAACCAACTTGAACAATGTTCATGGCGCTTGGTTCCGCTGAAACATCGTACCGAATCGCCATTTGTCCACCGTAGAGCTTGGGCAAGTCGGCGGCGAGAGCCTCGTACCGTTCGAGCAATTCCTTGAACTCACCTTGGAGGATTGGCGTAACCTTGCCGAGAATATGCTCCGTGTATTCAATGTAGCTCACCATGTCGAAGTCTGTGACGGCATCGATCATGCCTCCGGACTCGACGTATTTTGCCACCGTCACTTCACCACCGAAGTCTTTGGAGGAAAAGAGCGCCGACAGGGCCGAACCATCGTTGGCCGCCAAGGTGGAGCGAGCGAGAATGTCCTCGGTCGAGAGAGTGATGTTTATTTTCGCGGAATCGAGAGTGGTTACTTCGTCGAGGAAAATGCCGATCAATTTCCCAAGACTTGCCTTAGTGTCGTCTTCGAACGGGGATGCGGCAAGTCCACCCTCTGCCGAAGCTTTGATCTTAGGCATTTCCGCCCAAACCGGAGCAAAACGGATTCCTATCTCCAGATCGCCCTCAGGGGCCTGTTCCGCAAAAGAGAGCAGGGGTGACCAATGCTTCACCTGTGAGAGTAGTTCAGGAGTCATGGTGGCGAGGGTCCAACCGCCGTGGTCGACCATCGCAAGCTTGAAGTTCTCGGCCTGCTTCCGTACGGGGCTGTCCTCGCTCAATTTTACGGCAAGAACGAATGTGGGGTCGTCGCCCCCGAACTCATCGAAAATAAATAAGGTCATGGATGCATTCGCATCGATGGAGGCGAGACTCAAGTCACCCAAGGCCATACCAGCCAATGCAGGGAGCATGGCGATTTGCGGATCAGGCTTTACCGCTTGCGCCACGGCAACGGCCTTCTGCAAGAGCTTGGGCAACGCAATGGTCTTCAAATACGCGAAAGGTTGCGTTTCCGCACCCGTCAGTTCGATAGTGGGCACAAGGGGCGGAAGCTTGGGCTTGTCGGCAACATTGGTCGTAGCAGTTTCGACAGGAGATGAACTGTTGGCATCATTGACCGGAGAGGAGGATTCGCCTCCGCAGCCGGAAAAGAAGAAGGGGGCTACAATACCGAGAAGGAGAGGGAAGTTTTTCATGTTGGATTAGGCTGGTTGCTTTTTAAAAAAAGGAACCAACAATTGTGGGATATAATGGATGGATGGTCAAAGAAAACGATCGGCATCAGCGGAGTCGGGCAAGGAACATAAGTCCCTCTTGCCGAACCAACGGTATCGATTGCGGGCTATCCATTT
>CALBIN010000620.1 GCA_937893275.1 uncultured Opitutia bacterium
ATAGATGGAAGGCGGGTTTGTCGTTTCCGTAGGCACCCTTGACGAGGTAGATTTTCCCCTTGCGCACGCAGACCACGGGATCGCCGTTTGGCATCAGGGCCATTCCGCTGACTTCCAGGGTCAGTCCCTTGGCCGGTTTCCAACTCTTGTCGCGGGAGTATTGCTGCGATGTGCCGATAAGCAAATCCTTGGCGTCATAGGGGCTTGTCGCCCAAGCGCAGAGGGCGGAAAGGAAAAGAGCGCAAAGATACCTTACCATCTGACCTGCAGTGTTTGGGGGTTTGCGGAGGATCGGGAAATTCTGAGTTTGCCCGCGAAGGCGGATGGAACAATCCCAGTTTGCTTGGCCAAGTGACCCTCCGTCGAAATTTGAAGGAAGCCGTCCAGCGCCTCCACCCGTATGGCGGATTCCTGCCCATTGTGATTCCAGATCAACCGCACCGACTCACCGTCGATCTCGTATCCGTCGAAACGAGCTCCGTCGTCCTTCTGGTTCAGCAAACCACTTTCCAGCCTCAGGTGATCGTGGCCTAAGGGAGTGGTCGGTGTCGCGAAACGGTCAAACCAGGTGTTGTACCCGTCGATGAACTTTCCTTTCCAGAGTTCGGTCAGGTTGCAGGATCTCGTGTCAAAAACCAAATTGACGGCGCCGGGCAGCGCGATGGCGAGGGCATGGGGTCCGCTGCCTTCCATGAAGGTTCTCTGCACGACGGGCCGATCGGTGACCAGAATTTCGAATTTCCCGAGCGGAGGCGGGTAACCTGGGGGCTGGGTGATGGGTTCCTTCAGGTATGCCCAGATGGCGGAGAGTTGACGGCTGGTGTTCCCATTTAGGATATGGGGGTTGGTGCTCTTTCCCTTTGGCCAGAACGAAGGCATGAGGGTGCCGGGCCTGTAGGCGGTTGGATCGAGCATATACTCTTTGAACCAGAAGGGTTCGAGACGCTCATGCGAATCTTCCAAGTTCAACGCTTGAATGCCGATTGACTTCCATTTGCCGAGGCCGTGGCAGGTTATGCAATTCATTCCGCCAGCACCTACCAACTTGACTCCCTCGTCAGGCGATCCCTCGACCAATGGATTTTCTTTGGAGGGCTTGTCTGCTTTTCGGAGAACCGAAGTCATCCTTTTTGCTACCGATCCACCGAAGATGGGCATGCGGACATTGAGGTACGGACGAAGGCGATTCGAGGGTGTAGCGAGGATGCCCTCGATCCATGATGGACGAAGCTTGCGTCCTGCATGGTGGAGGCTGGGGGGCAGGCGTCCGGCTCCCGCCAAGGATTCGTCTCCCGTAAAAAAGCGGTCATGGAGCGAAATCCAGCCGCTTGTTCCTTTTCGTTCGTGACAGGCATTGCACTGGAGACCGGCAATCAGGGACTGAGCTTGACGGGCAGGAGTAAGGGCGAGGGGCAGGTTTGCGGCGGTTGAGTTTTCAAATCCATAATGAGCCAGTGAGCAATTGGGCTTTCCGCGAACCTCGGAAAGGGCAGGAGCGACTAAGGTCGATTGTTGGCTGACGTCGTGGCAATTGGCACAGCCCAGGCTTCGAAACTTTTTCCTGCCTTCCGCCACTTTTTTAGTATCGACGGGCGGGTTGTCGGGGACGGACAACTCCTTGACGTTGGTTGTCTTGAGATCGAGCAGGTAGGCGGACAAATCGGCCGCCTCGTGCTGGGTAAGTTGATGGTCGGGCATTCTTCCGTCCGGACGAAGAGTCAAGGGCGACTGAAGAAAGTCGATCAAGTAAAAGAGGGTCCATTTCTCTTTCAAACCTAGGGATTCGGAGTCATGGCAGTTGGCGCACCCGATTTTATGTAAGGTTTCCTTGCCCCGCACGGAGGATAGAGGAAAACGATAACCAGCGGACTTGGGTCGGGAACCCTTCAGGGAAGCGAGGAAATGCACCAGTTCCTCTACGGTCTTTTTCCGTTCGCCATTTTCCATTGCATGCAGCAGATGGGGCATTCGGGTGCCCGGTTTTGTCTTGGACGGGTCGTTTAAGAATTTCCGAATCCAGTCTGGCTTGAGGCGTCTTGCGATACCGCGGAGATCGGGTGCGGAAGGGATGGCAAGATCAAGGTTCAGGTCGTCCTGGTGGCAGGCGGAGCAACGGAATTCCCTTGCCTGGGCGACCGCCTTGGCCTCCTTGCCTGGAAGGAATCGAAGGCCCGGAAGAAGTGGCTCTGCGGAAACAAGGGAGGTCCAGCAAAGAAAAAGCAGAGGCCAGCGAAAGGACAGGCGCATGAGGGATTAGGCGCTTGCGTCCGACAATTTGATGAACCTGCAGAAGAGATGATTGTCGTCGATAAAGATCCGGCTGCTCATCATCTTGTTTTTTGTCTGAGAATCATATGCAGTTATCCAGGTAATCCCGGGAGCGATTGATTTCGCGAGTGATTTCCTCGACGGTGTCCCGAATGGGTAGACCGCGGGGAAAGGGATGCATGAAGACCTCGGTAAATCCGTCGAAGCTGATTGCTTTCAGAGCCTGAATGATGGGCTTGAAATCAAGTGGGCCGCGACCGGGCATCTGGAGAATTTCCTTTTCCCGTGGTTGCTTGTGATGGGAGCCAGTCCCGAATTGCTGGGCATAGAAAAAAGAGATGCTTTCTTTGCCGAGTTGACGAATCAAGTCGCCCTGCATCTTCCCGTCCTGTGGCAGGTGATGCGGAGCGAAGGCCAATGTGAGCTCCGGCATTTCGGAGGAGAATTCGGTGAAGTACTTGAGCGAGTCCGGTGAGGAGATGATGTTGTTGGCGTGGTTCTCGATTGCGATCGTGCAATCGGTTTTCTCCGCCGATTCGTGATGAGGTTTCATCTCCTCCACGAATTTTCTGACCTCGACCTTGAGGTCTTCCCCCTTGGCGTTTTTGTTGCCCTTTCCACCGCATACGAGGGTCACGCTCTTGCCGGTCAGGGTCTTGGCCCAGTGCATCTCCTCCTGCAAGTCGAACGGGCCGAGCTTGTAACAGGTGGAAACCCCAAGGCTGACTTTGTTTTTGTCCAGCATAGCCTTGAAAGCCTCGTTTCCCATTTCCCTGACCTGCTCGCGTTGGTTGCCGTGTGGTCGGGGCCAGAGATCGATGGCTGAGGCACCGCATTTCGCTACTTCGGGGAGAATGTCCGTCACCTTGAAGGTGCCATACATGGCGGAGGACAGGATGTACCGAAGGCGAAACTTCTTTTTCTCAGACCTGAGGGGCGAAGGAAGCAATGCACCGCCAAGCGATGCAGCTACGGAGCTCTTTACAAAGGTGAGGCGTTTCATAGGAAAGGATTTGGAATTCTAGGACTACGTAATAAAACCGCCCGGATCGGGTATCTGTTCAAGCAACGACTTCTTTGACGACCTGCCCATGGACATCGGTCAGCCTGAAATCGCGCCCGGCGTACCGGTAGGTGAAGTGTTTGTGATTGATTCCCAACAGGTGCAGGATGGTGGCATGCAGGTCGTGAATGGAAACGGGGTTTTCCACAGCCTTGAAACCAAAGTCGTCGGTGGCCCCGTACACGGTTCCGCCCTTGATTCCCCCTCCGGCCATCCAGAGGGAAAAGCCCCAGTGGTTGTGGTCTCGACCTGCAGTGGCTCCTCCGCCGGAGATTCCCAGTTCTACGGTTGGGGTACGGCCAAATTCTCCCGAACATACGATGAGGGTTTCATCAAGCATGCCGCGCTGTTCTAGGTCCATGATGAGGGCGGCGAGACCTTGGTCACATTGGTTGGCCACCTTTCGATGGGCGGATCTTATGTTGCCGTGGCTGTCCCAAGGCTGCGAGTTGCCGTGCCAGACCTGTACAAAGCGGACTCCGCGCTCAACTAACCTGCGGGCCATTAGAAGCTGTTGGTTCTGCGGGCCCTTGCCATACGTCTCACGAATGGACTTGGGTTCACGCCCGACATCGAAGGCATCGGTTGCTTCCGTTTGCATGCGATACGCCATTTCAAAGGACTCGATGCGGGCTTCCAGGGACGTATCTTCCGGTCGGGTCTGAAGATGTCGTTTATTCAGTTTGCGTAGGAATTCAAACTGTCGCTCTTGTTCTTGTCCTGAGAGGCGACGGTTGCGGATATGGGCGATGAGATTTTGCGGATCGTTCCCCTCTGTGTGCACGTAGGTTCCTTGGTGGACGCCCGGAAGAAACGCAGAGCGCCAGTTGTTTGCGCCTCCAACCGGCATGCCACCGGGACATAGGGCGATATAACCGGGCAGGTTTGCATTTTCGGATCCCATGCCCCAGTTCAACCAAGCGCCCAGGCTCGGGCGAACCAATCGCTGACTGCCAGAGTTCATAAGCATGAGGGACATTTCGTGGCTCGGTAGCTCGGCGTGCATCGAGCGAATCACTGCCATCTTGTCGATACACTTGGCAAGGTGTGGAAAGATGTCGCTGACGGGAATCCCGCTTTGGCCATATTGCTTGAAAGTGAAGGGCGAGGGGAGGGCGACCCCGGTCCGGCGTTCAGTCTGCAGGTTGTCATATGGCAGCTTTTTGCCCGCCATACGCGTCAGTTCCGGTTTTGGGTCGAAGGTGTCGACCTGAGACATCCCACCGTTCAGGAATATCTGGATGACGGCTTTTGCCTTGCCGGGGGAGTGGATACCGGCGACCGATTCTCCGGTGAGCATTTGCGACAAACCGACGAGACCAATGCCCAGCGCGTTTCGTCGAAGAAAACGACGGCGAGAAAGCAGGTCTATTCCGTGGTCGTTCATTGTTTGCTCGGGTCCAACTTCGAAAATGTAATGATTAATTGATCCTTGCTAGCTCAATCCACAAAGTGAAATTCGTTTGATGCCAGGAGGGCATGCACAAACTGTTGACGATTCTTTTCAAGATTCCCTTCATGATTTAAAAAGGCCAAGGCCTCTTTAATCTCACCGGCATCCGGTGCCCTGGAGTGGATTTGCCGGTAAATCATGCGCACCCGGTCTTCCTCCGATTCGGTCTGCTTGATTTTAGGCAACCCCAAAAGGGCTTTGGCACGATCCTGAATGAAGACTGAATTCAAGGCGAACAATGTTTGCTGGGGAACCATGGTGTCTGGTCGCTTTACCGTGCATGTGGCCGGATCCGCCCCGTTGAAGGTGCTGGCAAGCTTCGAAATTACATCACGATTTACGAAAGCGTATACGGTGCGGCGCGGGATGGCGCGGTCCGCATTCTCCTCGAAAGGACGCCCGCCCGCAGTGCGTTTAAGTTCCCCGCTGGCAGCAAGCATGGAATCACGCATCGCTTCCATTCGCAACATGCGCGTGGGCATTCGCCAGAGAAGCGCATTGTCGGGATCCCTCTCCCGGGCCGAACGTTTCTCCAATGATTCCTGCTGATAGACGGCGGTGAGCATGATTCGACGGTGCAATTTCTTTAGCGACCATTTGTCTTCAAGAAGTTTAACGGCTAGAAAATCCAGTAGCTTGGGGTGGCTGGGCGGATCTCCACGGGTGCCAAAATCATCCGGTGTACGGACCAACCCACGCCCAAAGTGCTGTAGCCAGACCCAGTTCACAATCACCCGCCGGGTGAGCGGGTTGTCAGGATTTGTGATTTCCCGAGCCAAGCCCAGTCGTCGTTCTCCATCCGCAAACCGTTCCGGGTTGTCACTGGACAATGCGGAAAGGAATCGGGGTTCGACCAGTTCGCCGCGAGCAATCGGATTGCCCCGAAGAAAGACATGCGACTTCTCTTTCTTGCCTGTTTCTCGCAAGACCATGGCCCGCGGAGGTGCTTTTCCGGTGAGGTTCAAGTTTTCGATGTCCGTGACCGTCATTCCATTTGTTGCATCCCTTACTCCCCGGTTCAGGATGCCCAAGTCCTTGCGGTCATTAAAAGTGATTGAGGTTGGCGATCCGGGATCGTGGAGATGATGGCGCAGTTGGCGTTCGATTGCACTGTTGACCACCTTGTGTCTGCCGTCCTGGTCGGGCACCACCTTCCCTCCCGGGGCGGCTTCCTCCGATGCTTGGAGCAGCGCCGTCAACCAGCGCCGTTGCACCTCGGTGAAAATCTTGCCATATATGTTGGCTACCTCGATGAATGACTTGGGTCTCCCCGCATTCAGGGCCTCAAGGACGCGGGGATTCCATTTTGGAGGCTTGTTGCCGAAGTTTTGTTCCGTGGCAAACTGCTGTGGGTCACCGTTTTGATTTTTCAATTCGAGCACAAGCTTCATGCACGCATTTTGAAATCCCTCCGTATCGAACTTGGACAGTTGGCGCCACGGTCCGAATACCGGATCGTTCTCAGTTCGTGACTGCAAATACTTGCGCCAACGTTCCAATACCAGCGGGCGTATGTCCTCTGTTCGGTAGGAAAGAAACGTGGTGGAGGTGTCTTGTTCAGGCACACCCTTTGCCAACTCATGCAAATAAATCCCCACCTGCATGCGGAGCCTGCCACGAAAGACTTCGCCCTGCTCACGAATGACATCATCTCGTCTTTTCTCAAGAACAGCCAGCTCGTCAATGTATTTTTCCGAGATATCGGGCTTGCCAACCAGAGGCAGTTCGTTCGGTACGCGACTGTTTGCCAAAGCTGCATGCAGAGAATAATAATCGGCGGTCGGGATGGGATCGAATTTGTGATCATGGCATCGGGCGCACGACACTGTCAGTCCGAGCATGCCCCGGGTGATGACGTCGATGCGGTCATCGAGCCGGTCGTGGCGGTTGCGAAAACGCTGTCCAACCGTAAGGAATCCAAGCCCGGCCAAGGAAGGATCGTCTTCGGGAAGTTGCAACTGGTCGGCGGCCAGTTGTTCATGGATAAACCTGTCGTACGGCAAGTCGGAATTGAATGCCCCGATCACGTAGTCGCGGTAGGTGTAGGAAAACGGAAACCTCTTGAATCCGATTGCGCTGCCACCACGCGTGTCAGCGTACCGGGCAAGATCCAACCAATGGCGTCCCCACCTTTCCCCGTAGGCCGAAGATTCAAGCAACCGGTCGACAACCTTGGCGAAGGCATCGGGACTGCTGTCCGTGACGAAGGCTTCAACCTCGTTCCATGAGGGGGGCAATCCAGTGAGGTCGAAGGTGGCCCTGCGGATCAATTTGGTTCGTGAAACCGGATCTGAGAGTTCCAGGCCGAACTCTTCCAATCTCGAGGAGATAAAGCGGTCAATTTCAGTCAGGTCGGTCTCCTTCGTTGGTGGAGGTTTAAGATCATGGATAGGCTGAAACGCCCAGTGATCTTCGTACTTTGCTCCACTTTCGACCCACTTTCGAAGCATCTCGATTTCGTCCGGTTTTAATTCTCTGCCCGTCTTCGGTGGAGGCATCTTCTCCTCGTTATCCCTTGAAGTGATGCGTTTTACAAGAGCGGGCCAATCCTTGTCACCTCCCTTGCGGTCCAGTCGCATGTCTGCCTTCCTTGCCGCCTTGTCAGGCCCATGACATTCAAAGCAGTTTTCCGATAGTATTGGCAGGATGTCATTGTTGAATCTCACCTCCCGCTGAGCAAGGGTTATGGATAACGCGCCTGACAAGACGAACCCCGCGC
>CALBIN010000621.1 GCA_937893275.1 uncultured Opitutia bacterium
GGAATGAAGAAGGACCTGAATGCCCATTCTCGAAACCTCCAAGACTTGAGGGCTAGATTTAATCAAGTATTTTATGGGCGAGTCGGACTGGATGCGAATGGAGACCCATTCCGTATCGGCGATGAACCCAAGATGTCTTCCCGCGAAGAGTTGAAGCCGAAGGTCGTTTATATTCCACCTGTGACTCATGCCCCCACCTTGTTGCTGGAGGGTTCAGGTTCAGCCGTAAAGAATACTTTCCTCGAGCCGCCAGTCCAGTCACTGCCAGCTGAAGATATGCTTGCGTTTTCCGTAGAGGCGCCGGGTGATTATTTAGGGCATGACGGAAATCCTGTGTCCATTCCCGGAGATTCGGGAGTTATTTCCGAAGTAAGGACACCTCGAGCGTTCAGCTATTACATTATGCCTCGAGCAGGGATTGCGGTGACCTCAAAAATAGCGAAGTATCCAGACCTGTACAAGCGTTACAGACCTGGTCTCAGTGCTGGCTTGTCTGGTGGGGTTCGATTGGGTCAGTGGCGAATGGGACTATCGGTCCTCCATCAACGCAATCTCCTACATTCCAGTTCTTGGTCCAGGGCGAGAACGAATCGTTTAAGTGGAGATGTCACGACCAATGCCTTACTTGCTGATTTTTCTTACGGAATCCCTGTTCTCGCCTCTTTTTCTGTGAATGTAAATGGAGGCTTAGGGTATCGCAAAACAACCACTTCCTTAGAGTTTTTGGGAACGCCTTTCAGTAAGGTTGACAATGGTTTCGTTTGGTCTGCAGGTACTGGGCTTGAGTGGAACTTTTCCGAACAGGCTTCTTTGCTTTTGGCTTATCGTTATTTTGCCGAGGAGACTGTCCCTACGCACAACGCTGATCTCGGTCTCGAGTTCGACTTTTAGGTTTCTTTATGAGCGAAGGCGGCAAAATTGTCCCCGCCTCTTCCCTGCAGGCGCATGGATTTCTTTATCGCCTTGCATTGTCCCCGCTGGGTTTGCTGTACCGGATATGGCTTTTGACCTTGAGAATGGAGACTGTTTCATCGGATGAGGACTCGGACCTGCACGACGTATCCGAGCCGACCATAATCGTACCTTGGCACAATCGCCTTTTTGCTGCCGGCGAATACGTACGCAGGTATCGCAAGGGGAGATTTTGCTACGGTTTGATTAGCGGGAGCCGTGATGGGGCTTGGTTAGAGAGCTTTTATCGATGGTCCGGATTGCGGGCTGTGCGCGGTTCGCGCAACAAGCGGGGAGCAGGAGCCTTGCGAGACCTCGCTCGCCTGTTGCGTGCAGGGCACGATGTTGGCATCACTCCAGATGGTTCGAGGGGCCCCTGCTACGAAGCCAAGCCCGGAGCCTTGTTGCTGGCCAAGGTGTCGAAGTCGCCGATTCTTCTTTTGTCTTTTGAGTTTGGTTCGGCATGGAGGCTGAATTCATGGGATGAGTTTTACGTTCCCAAGCCATTTTCCAAGTTGATTGTGCGAGGCAAGAAAATCGCCTCCGAGGAACTTTTCGCCGATCATACTCCCGACGAGGCTGCAAAGGTGGTGGAGGAAGAATTGATGAAATTGACCAAGGACTAAGGTCCTTTTGGTAATCTCTTTCTCCGCTTTTCTTTCGTTATTAGGATTTGGAAGGTTTTCCCTAATCCCAATTTTTCTCCTCATCTTGCTGAATCACCTTGCGGGAGGGAGGTGAAGACGATTCCCTCCGCAGGCTTTGCATAATACGTAATGGAACCTGTTATAGAGACAAGAAAACTTACCAAGCGATACGATGGCATCGTTGCGGTGGACGAGTTGGACCTAATGGTGGGGCAGGGCAGTGTAACCGCCTTGCTGGGAGGGAACGGCGCTGGTAAAACCACTACGCTGTCCATGCTTCTCGGCTTACTAACCCCAAGCTCGGGCGAAATTCATATATTTGGAGAGGATTTTGTGGCCAATCGCTTCCCTTCTCTAGCCCGCATGAATTTTTCCTCGCCATATGTTGATTTGCCACAACGGCTCACGGTCAGGGAAAACCTGAACGTGTATGCCAAGCTTTATGGTTATCGGAAGGTGGCGCCCGTAGTGGATAGGCTGGCTCATGAGTTCGACTTGACTGATTTCCTAGACCGCCGGTTGCGCCGATTGTCGTCCGGTCAGAAAACGCGCGTTTCTTTGGCCAAGGCATTCGTCAACGAACCGGACCTGTTGCTCCTCGACGAACCCACTGCCAGTCTCGATCCTGAGACCGCTTCCTGGATTCGCGATTTCCTTAAGTCATATTGCAAGGAACGCGGCGCCACCATCCTTCTCGCCAGTCACGACATGCGGGAGGTGGAGCTTATCTGCGACGATGTGTTGCTTTTGCGTCGCGGGAAATTGGTGGAGCGTGGTTCTCCCGAGGATTTGCTCAGGCGTTTCGGACGAAAAAACCTTGAGGACGTTTTTCTCGACGTTGCCCGCGGTCAAAATGGGGAAGCTGCATGAGCATGCCCGAACACACCAGTCTGCGTCGCATTTCCGCCCTGCTTTTACGTTACCTATACCTACTGCGGAGTTCTTGGCCGCGAATCATCGAGATAGCCTACTGGCCGACCATGCAGTTGATCATCTGGGGGTTTGTCACCAAGTATTTCGCTGACGTCCGCCCGGAACTTTCGGCTGCTGGCGTACTTATCTCCGCCGTACTTATTTGGGATTCGCTCTTTCGTTCTCACGTTAGCTACACCCTGTCCTTTTTGGAGGAACTGTGGTCTCGTAATCTGGCCAACCTTTTTGTCACACCCCTTCGCCCATGGGAGCTTATAGCCAGTCTGGCCTCAATCAGCATGCTACGCACTCTCATCGGGATTGTTCCGGCCGCGCTTCTGGCGATTCCCTTTTTCGGCGTTTCCGTCTTTGACATGGGTTTTCCCCTTTTGGCCTTCTTCATGAACCTTGTCCTTTGCGGCTGGGCCATCTCGCTAGTGGTTACGGGCATTCTCATCCGTTATGGTTTGGGTGCGGAAAGCCTGACATGGGTTCTACCCTTTCTCATTGCTCCCGTATCCTGCATCTACTATCCGATCGAGACCTTGCCGCCATGGTTGCAGACCATAGCAAGCGGTATTTCAACTTCCTACGTGTTCGAAGGCATGCGCTCTCTTTTGTTGCAAGGTGAACTGAGGTTAGACCTTCTCGCCTGGGCGTTCTCCCTCAACTTTCTCTACATTGCCATTGGCTTCTTGTGTTTCATGACGGCTTTTCGATCGGCTCGCAGGCATGGCTTGCTTCTGCAGGTCGGTGAATAGAATCGTCTTTGTTCATTGCCTCTTTCCAGGAAATCCACTTTTTAAGAGCTTTTTTTCTCAATATGGCCAAAATCAATTCAAACTACGACAAACTTTCCGCAGGTTATCTTTTTCCTGAGATCGCTCGTCGCACCAAAAACTTTCTCGATTCGAATTCCGGGGTCGAAGTCATGCGACTTGGCATTGGCGACACCACCGAGCCGATCGTACCCGCCGTTATTGAAGGCTTGCATAGAGGCGTGCAAAACTTGGCTTCCGCTGACACCTACTCGGGCTACGGGGCTTCCGAGGGCATAAACCCACTCAGGGAAGGCATTGCAGCTCTTTATCGTGAGCAAAATGCCGAGGTGAATGCCGACGAAGTGTTCGTGAGCGATGGAGCAAAGTCCGATTCGGCAAATATCCAGAGCATCTTCTCCGAGGAAAACGTGGTTGCCGTACAGGATCCCGCCTATCCCGTATACGTCGACAGCAACGTCATTGCCGGGCGTGCAGGTGTTGCAGGTGACTCAGGTTACGACGGTCTTGTGTACATGCCTTGCTCCGAGGAAAACGATTTCTTTCCCTCGGTCCCGGACTCAAAGGTGGATCTCATCTATATTTGTAGTCCGAACAATCCCACTGGAGCCGTTGCCACGAGGGAGCAACTGAAGACTTTCGTGGACTATGCTCGAGCCCACAAGGCAGTCATTCTATACGATTCGGCTTACGCTTCGTTCATCACCGACCCCGATCTCCCACGCAGCATTTTTGAAATCGAAGGAGCTCGGGAATGCGCCATCGAACTGAACAGTTTCTCAAAGACCGCTGGCTTTACCGGAGTCCGTTTGGCTTGGACAATTGTACCCAAGGAATGCGTGGCGGAAGATGCTGCTGTCGGCAAACTTCATGCTCTTTGGACGCGACGGCAAAACACCTTTTTCAATGGCGCGTCAAACGTCGTACAGCAAGGAGGTCTTGCCGTACTTTCTCCCGAGGGTCGTCGACAGACTGGCGAACAAGTGGCCTTCTACCTAGAGAACGCTCGGATTATTTTCGAAGGTCTCCGTTCCCTCGGTCTCACCACCTATGGCGGCGGTAATGCCCCGTACGTGTGGATGAAGACTCCCGGAGGACTAAGCTCTTGGGAGTTTTTCGACAAAATCCTAGGAGAATGCCATGTGGTGGGCACTCCGGGGTCTGGCTTTGGCCCATCCGGTGAAGGCTTTTTCCGACTCAGCGCCTTTGGGCATCGCGAAAACGTCGAGCAAGCGGTGGAAAGCATTCAGCAAAACTTGAAGCTGTAGCCTTTTCCGAGATGCGACAATCGGCGGTCTGAGGAAAGGGATCCCGATCGCCGCTGACGTTAAACGTAGCTCTGCGAGGTCGGCTTTATCACGAGTTCGGGAATATGGGCTCGTGGGTGCAACCTTGCCAGCATCATCACCGCCTCGGCAATGTCTTGAGGTTGAAGGATTCCCGCACGGTGTTCAGTAGAAGGAGGAACGGGGCGCTGGTCAAGAATCGGCGTATTGACCTCTCCGGGAAAGACGTTGGTGATACGGATTCCGTTTTCGCGTTCCTCCTCGGCGACGCAGGAACCAAGGCCCGTCATACCGAACTTGGAAGCGTTGTAGGCCACTCCGCCCAAGGGGTTGGATCGCTTGCCGGATACCGAGTTGATCATGATCACTAGTCCGTCCTTGCGTGGTCGCATCCGATCCAGAGCCATCCGGAGGCAGTCGTAAGCCCCCGTAAGGTTTACTTTGAGAACGGCATCCCAGTCATCAGGAGAAAGTGCCGCCATAGATCTCTTTGGCACGTTTATTCCGGCTGCGTTCACTAAAATGTCCAAGTCGCCTGATTCTTCGTCAAACCAGGAGAATAATGCGTCCAAGCTCACCCGATCGGAAACGTCGACTGTACGAGTTTGAATCTCAACCGTCGACAGTCCTTTGACTTCTTCCAATTTTTCAATGCGACGGCCCGCTATGGTCACTCGTGCTCCAGCCTCGGCTAAGGCCACTGCGACCGCTGCTCCCATTCCCGAACCACCGCCAATGACGAGGGCGTTTTTATCTTTCAGCATTTCCATATTCGGAGGTATTGTCGTGGATCCTAATTTCCTCAATCATTATCTTTAAGTTAAACGATATATATCACTCGAATTGATGGAGTTGATTTACTTCTGTTGACCGATTAAGCGCTGTCGCCTAACTTTGGTTAATATATGGAGTCTTTTGGTTATATCGCCCGTGCATTATTGGGTATTGTTGCCCTTCTGGGTATTGCCTATTGCCTAAGTTCCGATCGAAGCAAGATCAACTGGCGTGTAGTGGTTGGGGGCTTGTCGCTTCAAATGATCATTGCCGTGGGTGTGCTTCAGGTCCCGTTCGTCGAGTCGTTCTTTGGGTGGATAGCAGGTCTTTTTGCCGTGGCTCTCGATATTTCGGTCAAGGCGGCCGGTTTTGTTTTTGGAGCTCTTTCAGATCGCGAACAAATGGATGAGGCATTTGGCGAAAACAGGGGCTTTGTCTTCGCTTTTATGGCATTGCCAAGCATCTTGTTCTTTTCTGCGCTTTCCTCATTGCTATACTACTTTGGGGTACTTCAGTTCATCGTCAAGATGATGGCATGGGTGATGAGTCGCGTCATGCGCTTGTCCGGCGCTGAAAGTTTGGCTGCGGCGGCCAATGTCTTTGTCGGGCAAACGGAGGCTCCCTTGCTGGTTAAGCCGTACGTGGCCAAGATGACGCGCTCCGAATTGCTCGCTCTCATGGTGGGAGGCATGGCCACTATCGCCGGTTCCGTTTTTGCCATTTATATGGGTATGCTTGGCGGAAGCGATAAGGAATCGATGCTCGAGTTCGGAAGGTTTCTCCTCTGTGCCTCGGTCATGAATGCTCCTGCGGCTTTGCTCATTGCTAAAGTTCTTCTTCCCGAAACGGAAAAAGTGAGTCGCGACCTATCCGTCTCTCGGGAAAGTATTGGCAGAAACCCAATCGACGCACTTGCAAACGGAACTACCCAAGGGCTTCAGCTAGCCCTCAATGTCGCCGCCATGTTGATTGCTTTCTATGCGTTAA
>CALBIN010000622.1 GCA_937893275.1 uncultured Opitutia bacterium
GTTTTCGAGCTCGCCCACTTCAATTTCCGGGCGCCGAGACGAATCAACTAACCATGGGCATTCTTTAGTTTTGAATTCATTTGTCTCGTTCGGCCTTCAATTCCTCAACAGTCATGGCTCCGTTTTTGCGAAGAAGATCGGCAATTACAGCGTGATTTTCCTTGATCGCCATATCCAAGGCCGTCTTTGGAGGGGATGAAAAGGGTATCACTTCATTGAGGTCAGTGCCGGCATCCACATGCTGCTGAACGACTGACTTCCATCCCAGAAGCGTGGCATCCCAAAGCGACGCCTTGATATTTTTCGGTTTTGGTCGTTGGGACTGGCCATCGTCCCTAACCGTGGCGTCAGGCACCTCCTGAGAATCGAACTGCAGGTCATCGGGCAGGGGCGAACCGGGTTCCGAGATCCATGAGATCGTAACAGCCACCGACTCCTGACCTTCCGTGGTCAGTACCATCTCCTCCCCCTTTCGAGGATTGGGGGATGAAAAGACAATCCCTGCCTTTACGCCAGCCATCATCTCCCCGCCTAACTCGACTTGCAGACCATCGACGGCATAAACTTGCTTGGCCAATACTTCAGGCAGGTCGGACAAGGGAAAAACTTCCTTGTCAGAGAAGACCATCCCCATATCCCATGGCCCTTCCTTGCTGAACCGTAGGACACTATTCGGTCGTTTGTTTTTTTGTAGCGACTCCCCCGGAGGCGGACTCCAGTAGTAAATTTTTTTTCCAGGCAAAAAATCCGCGAGGTTTTTCCCCTCCCTCCTTGTAACCTTTTGGACATGAGCTTCTGGATGCCTCTTTCGCTTTCCTCCCGCTTTTTCGAGCATCCTTTGAATCTCTAGCTGATTTTCAGCGGACATTCGTTCCAAGGGAGCTCGCCCGTTTTTGTCGGGAGAAAATAATATGTCGAGTGGAGCCATGTTGGATCTGTCCAAGACATTGGGCTTAGCCCCGTTGGCAAGGAGCAATTTAACGATGCTCACCCTTCCGCCCATGCAACAACAGTGAAGTGCCGTTCTTTTACCTTTGGGGAGCAAAATAGCATCAGGATCGGCACCATTCTCCAATTTGCGTTTTACTTCATGATACTTGCCTCCAAAAACATCCTGCGGGGTCAGCTTAACTATATCAGGCTTGCTTTCATTGCTAACGGAGAGTCCACTTTCCTTGTAGGCGACACGCTTCTTTTTCGTCCCGTCTTCATTGTACAAGGTCGCTGGTCCATGCTTTTTTCCATTAACGTAAAGGTAATTAATTTTCTTGGAACCATTTGGATAATAGGTGACCGAAGCACCATTAAATTGTTCGGCTTTCCCTTTGGCATACCATACACCACGCCGTTCTTCTAATTGGTCTGCCTTTATCTCGGAGGTTTTATCCGCGGTTGAGGTTGCTTTAAACCGTTTGGTGGAAATAAACTTATCATTTTTCCAGACGGTTTCCCACTTCCTTGATCCATCCTTGTTGTATGCAATCGCCATGCCATTCGCTTTGCCGTTCTCGTATTGGAATACCTGTTTCTCATAGAAGTCGGAATCTTCCACGATTTGTATGCATTCGCCATGCTTCTTTCCGTTTAGGTAGGAGATTTCAGACCATTTCGATCCATCCATGTTATATAAAGCTTCCTGACCATGTTTCTCGCCCTTCTTGTAGGAAATCTCCCTTACCTTCGATCCGTCTGAGCGCCAAACAGTATCCGTGCCGTTTTTCTTTCCATTTAGATACGTGCACTCGGACAACTTTGAACCATCTTCGTACCACTCTTTATAAAGCCCGTCCGCCTTGCCGTTCTTCAACTGGGTAAGCTCCTTGAACTGTCCGCTCTCGTATAGTTGCTTGGCGAATCCACTAAAGGGTTCTTGGGTATTCGGTAGATAAAAGACCCCACCTTGAGGTTTCAGCTTCGACACATCAATGGCATTAGCGACAGCATCCTTCAGTACCTCGGGGGAGCTTGGGTCGAGTTTGCCGTAACCAACGATGGGGAGAGCGAACAATAGAGCGAATAGTATAGCTTTCATAATTTTTCTATCCTAGCACGAAACCCCGGATAAGCCTTTTACAAATTCTACCCGGTTTTGGAATCACCCAACCCAAGCACCTCTTCGAATAAAGGTCAAGTGAGCTGGGAGTCGCCATGGAACTGATGCGACACTCCGATCGGAAGCTGACCGACAAAATTTACACGGACTCGAATTTACTTCCTTTGGGGGAGGTTGTTCGCAATTTGCCCGACGAGGAAAATTTGATCAAGATATTGACTAACATTTCCGGCAAAACCTGTCGAAACGGGTCGCGGGTTGGCGAAATCGAGCCACTTGAAAAAGCGGCCCAAAC
>CALBIN010000623.1 GCA_937893275.1 uncultured Opitutia bacterium
GGGTGAAGAGATGCTCTGGCTTTTACAGGCCAGACCTTTAGTTTTAACTGCAACTCCATGTTCAGCAAATGAGCAAGAGCATCGGTTAAGCCTCATTGCCGATAGGGTTGCTCGCGATATGCAACCCCATCCTTTTCTGATGGGAGAGCGAACCGTTTACGGAGTGATGCCCGATTGGAATCCGGCCGAGATAGTGGGAGTACGCCCGAAACCTCTGGCCTTGTCGCTTTATCGGGATTTGGTTACGGATAACATTTGGGCCTATCAAAGGCACAATTATGGATATCGAAATCTTCGGAGTTTTCCTCTGATGCCTCATTTTCATGGATTGCCCTACATCGATGTCCGTCTTTCCTTCAACTCCTTTATTCCTTCTGATTTGGAGGAAGATTTGGCCGGGCGCTTGGTTGATTACTACATTGACCGCCTGCTTGCCGAGCCCACTTTACACGACAAGGTGGAATTTGAGATCGTCTTCTCGTGCTATACTTTGGATTTGCCTGATCGTTTGGATGCCTTGAGGAAGGAAGGCTTTTCTTCGGAGGAATGTAGTACAATTTCGGAAAGTTTAAGAAGACTTACAAATAGAATCGTTCATCATGAGGACGGTCTATGGCGTAAAGATGCGGAGAAATTAGACATTCTGAGCTCGAGGCGTGAAAAACTTTTGAGTTCTAATCTTGATTCTTTGGAGCGGGTGTATTGGCTTTTAGAAGACACCAAGAGGTATGGGACCTTACCTTTCGCGGGGCTTGCTCGGGCAGGTTTCATTGCCGTCCAAATGTTAAAATCTCTAGTTTCCAAAGGGGTTTTCAGCCAATCAGATTACGATTCGTTTTTAGCTGGAATCTCAACTGTCAGCGGTGGTTTGGCCCTTGATCGTTCAACTATGGGAAAAAACGATTTTCTTCATAAATACGGACATTTGCGACCTGGAACCTACGATATTCTTTCACCTCGTTACGACAAATCCCCCGAGCTATATTTTGATTGGGAAAACGCTCCGCAAGCCCCGCAACGATCAACTCCTTTTTCGGTTACGCTACCTCAAATGCGTGAGGTGACTAAGTTGCTTGGGTCTCATGGATTGGAAGCTAACCCGGTTGGATTATTTGATTTTTTAGAAGCCGGTATTGAATTACGTGAATATGCAAAGTTTCAATTTACCCGCAACCTTTCCGACATTCTAGAATTAATCGCCGATTTTGGTGAGAAGCATGAAATTTCTAGAGTGGACATGGCGTTTTGCGATATAAACGTTTTTAAGGAACTTTATATTTCCAGTTCAAGCCCTCAGGAAGCAATGCTTTTAAGTATTGAACAAGGCAAAGAGCGGTATCAAGAGACGCAGTCAATCGCCTTGCCCCCGCTAATTGTTTCCCCTGAAGATGTTTGGTCTTTCAAATCGCCTGATGTTTCGCCAAATTTTATTACTCAGAAACAAACCACTGCTCTCGTAACCGATGGAAAGAATCGCGAAGCACTTGAGGGAGCGTTGGTTTGCATACCCAATGCCGACCCTGGGTTCGACTGGCTTTTTTCTTATCCGATAGCAGGCTTAATAACTGCATGGGGAGGGGCGAACTCGCATATGGCGATTCGTGCGGGCGAGCTTGGCTTGCCTTCCGTAATTGGAGCGGGTGAGGCACTTTTTCGGAGTTGGTCCAGGGCTAATCGTCTTCATCTCGATTGTGCGGGTCGAAGGGTGGAGGTTTTGGCGTGAAAATCGTAGCGGTCAGCCAAAGAATCGATGATTATCCTGATCGCAACGAACGACGCGACGCACTCGACCAGAAGTTATCCAGCTTCTTGACGGAATGTGGATTCTTTTCTCTTCCAGTTCCAAACGCATTAAGCAAAAAGAGGGAAAGGCAGAGTGGAGTCGCCTCCAATGAATTAGAGAGTTGGCTTAAAGTTTTTAAGCCCAGTGCTGTTTTGCTTTCGGGGGGAAACGAGGTTGGTTCCTGCATTGATCGGGACTGCACCGAAAAGGGCTTGATTGATTTTGCATCCATGAGAAGTTTGCCGGTTTTGGGCATTTGCCGAGGCATGCAAATGATGGCGACCTTGGCTGGTTCAAGCTTGAGGAAAGTCACCGGACATGTCCGTACGAGGCATGTTCTGCAGGGAGGTGTCATTTCAGGCGAGGTAAACAGTTATCACGGCATGTCAGTCGACTCCTGTCCCAGTGGTTACAAAGTTTTGGCAACAAGCGAAGATGGAGAGATTGAGGCCATCCGCCACGAAGAATTTCCACAGGAAGGCTGGATGTGGCATCCGGAACGTGAGAAGTCATTCGACACGAGAGACATTCAAAGAGTGAGAAATCTTTTTAGTGACCGATAACCTTGTTCTCGCTGTAGAATCGGCGAAAAAAGCCGGGGTTAAGATTCTCAATTTCTATGGCGATCAAGGTGAGGTGAAGTCAAAAATAGACGGCTCGCCATTGACCCATGCTGATTGCGCATCCCACGATTTATTGACGGAGGCATTGTCGTCTACCGGTATTCCGATTGTCTCGGAAGAGGGTGAATCCCTGCGCCTTGAAGTAGACACTTACTGGCTTATCGATCCTTTGGACGGCACCAAGGATTTTCTAGCTCAAAACGATGAGTTTACTGTAAATATTGCACTTGTACAAAATGCTAAGCCGATCATGGGCGTCATTCATGCTCCCGCTCTTGGAGAAACCTATGCCGGTGGAATAGACCATTCCCCCTGGTTTGAAAAGAATGGTGATCGTTCCTTGTTGGGATCAATCCCGAAATCCAAGAATTGTCGAATGGCGGTCAGCCGATTTCATGATCATCCCGATGTTGGCGTTTTTGCAAAAATCAATCAAATCGAGAAAAGGATCGAGGTCGGCTCTGCTCTGAAGTATGGCCTCTTGGCTAGAGGCGAGGTAGACGTAGTACCCAGATTGGTCGGGAGTTCCGAGTGGGACGTCGCCGCCGGTCAAGCGATCGTCGAGTCGGCGGGCGGAAGAGTCTTGGATTGGCATACAACTATCCCGTTGTCTTACGGAAAGCTCGGACGCCGTAACCCGCGATTACTTTCTTTCCGTTCACCCTATCATTTAAGCGATTTTACATTAATGAACTACGAACCTGAATTATTATGAAAGCAATCATCCTTGCCGCAGGCCGGGGTAGCCGGATGAAGGAATTAACCGAAGAAATTCCTAAATGCCTTCTCGAGGTCGAAGGAAAGGCACTTCTGGACAGGCAGATTGAATCACTTAAGGGGGCTGGTATAGACGAAATAGCAATCGTTACTGGTTATAAGCGCGAGTTGTTGATCGACCGAGGCTTGTTTGAGTTCAACAATCCTCGTTGGTCAGAAACGAATATGGTCTCTTCATTGGCTTGTGGCGAAGAATGGCTTGAGGACGATATTTGCATAGTAAGCTACTCCGACATTTTCTACGATTCAGGTGCTGTATTGTCATTGATACAG
>CALBIN010000624.1 GCA_937893275.1 uncultured Opitutia bacterium
GTTTCCTATTCATCTGTCGTTGGTCGCAACCTTTCGCTAACCGAAGGCACATATTGGGTGGGGAGTGAGAACGCTTTTCTGTTGGGGGCGACTTCCGACTTGAGCTATTCGGGCGAAGTTTCTTTTTCTGGGACGGCTTCACGAGTAGTCTTGATTGGTGGAGATGTTGTTTCCGCTGCTGCCGGTTCAAAGTTGAAACTCGATGCAGCTCTTGCTGATCTTGTTGTTGTTTCTCGCTCGGATTGGAGTGTTTCCGATGCTGCCTTTGCCGCTGGAAGCAAACTTTATTTGCGAAGTCTCAGCGACCTGAACCTAAGCGACGTCGATTTTACTGCGACCGACTTGGTACGTCTTGAGGCTCTGATGAATCTTTCTTTGGATTCCGCTCGTTTCTCAGCCGGTCTGCGAGAAATTCAAATGCGAGCCACTACCATCGATCTGAGCAATGTCGACTTTCCCTCCTCCTCCATCGTTAAATTGCATGTGATGAAAGGTGGATTAGATGTGAAGTACCCCACCTTTGGTTCTGCCAACAGGGCTTACGGAAGAGTGAACTTTTTACGAAACATAAGCTATGGCGGGAAAGCAAACCTTCTTCAGGACCGTCCATCCTTCGATCTTCATGGAACCAATATTAAGATTTCTAAACTTCCTTAAAGGTGATTGTGGGGGGGGGGCATCCCCTCTCTCGAAAGTTTCCTCTTCGTCTGCCTTTATCGTGGCGACCTTGTTTTCTGGATGCGGAATAGGCATTGGTTCATTTGGCTCAGCCAATTCACAGGCAACGAGTCTTCCCGAGGCGACTAGAACTGTCTTGGAAAAGAAACAGGGAGACGTTCCCGCTGGAGACGAGCAGAACCAAGCATCTCCTGCTGGTGTACAGGAAATCGTGGAATTGGATCACTCGCTTTCGGGTAAACTCGTCGTCGAAGAGTCGGAGAGGTTTCGTTCGGTTCTGCAAGTCGATGTAAAGTCCTATCGTTCTTCCAACATTACGCGCGTCAACACTCTAGGGGAGAGTGCCGCTGCGACTGAATACACAGCCGTCGGGCGACTCGAGTTTCCCACTAGTCGCGACTTGCTCTTCTTTGAAACCTTTTCTGCTTCTCTTGCCGCTCTGGGGCAACGATCCTATTTCGGGCAATACGAGATAGGATCCACCGACTCAACCGATGATGCATTGCGAAATCTCGACTATGAATTCCGTTCCATCACACTGGGTGGTGAAGGCAGGTTAACTTCCGACTGGAAAATCGACCTTTCCGTTGAGTATGACGAGCTGTTTGATTTTCGTAGTCGTGACAAGCTTTACGATGCAGTCGTTTCTTCTTTTTCATTCGGGCGCGACTATTCCGTACTCGGCGGAGGAATTCTGGGTTTCGACATTGCAGCGGATTATGCTCTTACGAAAATATATCAACAATACGAAGTTCCGGGAGTTTTCGATGATGCCGGGGACAACTTACGCACCGCTCTTAATCTCTCGCTTACGCAACCACTCGATTCAGGCGGTCGATTCTACCTGACGCCCAGTGCTTCTATCATGCGCACCGCTTACACCAAACCGACTTCGACTGGAAGAATTGATTACTTGATGCATATTGAACTTGCTGCCGTTTACCGAATCATGCCTTGGTTATATCTGAGATCCTTCACTAACTACCAAGGCAAAAATGCTAATGAGAAGGCAAAGACTCTGCTCGTTGATTACGCCGAATACAACAACTGGGATGCTGGACTGGGTTTGGGTGTCTCCTTGTCCTTTTGATTAACGTTCGCACCCATTCGAAAGTTCTCCTGTTAAGCGTTCTCGCGGTTTCTGGATTGCATGCGAAAGAGCCGGAAGGGCAAGAGCACCTGAAACCTTCGCCCGCGGTCGAATTCATCGAGGGGAAGATCACCTTGCGAACATCCGAAGACGGATCGTCACAGTCGATCCGCAAGGGAAGTGCTTTGCCGGAGCAGTCTCGAGTTTTTTGCCGTGACGGGGCAAGGCTGGTTTTACGAAACGATTATCGCTCCCTTCGCTTCATGGAGGATGCGACCTTTGCCTCACGGGGCGATTCTCTTTTTTTGTGGTCCGGAGCCTGTCTCTTGGATCAAAGGGAGAAGAAAGTTCTTCGAGCTAATCCATTTCTGCTGTCTGCTCCTGAAGTGGCGGTTGAATGTCGAGGGCGCGGGACCCTTATTGCCGAGGTACAAACCAGCGGCGGAATGAAGGTAATTGGGTTAACTGGATCCTTTAATCTTCGGTTGCCCCCCGAGGAGACGTTTACGGAACTGCGTCCGGGCGAACTTCGATTCATCAAGCCATATGGTCGTGGGTTTGGGGATCTAGTTCACTTGAATCTGGAAACTCTAATCTCCACTGCGGCCCTTATACACGAATTCCCACGCAACCTTTCACTCGAGACTGAACTTGCGAAGGTTACGTTGGAGCAAATCCCCCTAGTGACCAAGCGTTATCGTGCTCGCGTGGGTGATTCCCGCACCCCCGAAACCTTTGAGCTTAAACCTCTCCCGAAAAGCATAAGAAATACTTCTGGGAACACTCCTTGAGTCGGGTGCGTGGGTAGTAAATGCCCGGTTTTCTCTTTGGGGTGCTTGACTTACATTGGCGTGTGACTTTAATTATTATCAATGTTCATGCTGAACCCAAAGCTACATGCCATTTCTTTGGCTTTGATCGTCGCCTGTCCCGCCTGCTGCTGTATCGGTGAATGGTTACAGCAATCCGTCTTGCCGGACGCAACGCCTTCTTCCTGTTGCTCTGGCAGCGAAATGGATGAGCACCCTCAACGCCCTTCCGATGACTGTGCGTGCAAAATATTCAAGGTCGCTAGGGCAAAGTCCGATCTGTCGCTTTCACCATCTCCCCAAGCTTTTGCCAGTTCGAGCTCACTTGCGTCCATTTTGAGCCTGAACACGGTTTTTCCAAGGATCTCCTCTGAGGCGGTGCCTCCATCCGATTTGCCTCTTTTTTCGATTCCTCCCCGAATTGTCTTCCAAACTTTTCTTATTTGAGGTTGGGCCGGCTTAGACCGGTTGTTCGATATCATTACGGGATCTCGCCCCAACGGGCATTTTCCGTATTTCTTCCACAACTTAAACCTTATTTATATGAAACATTTCAAATACATTTTCATCGGCCTAATCTTCACTGCTTCTTCTTTGTTCGTTGATGGTTTTGCCGTCGCCAAGTCAAAGCCTGAAACCAAGGAAACACCTCTTCTCCAGTACGACGAAGTCGGACTGAAGGTAAAGGGGCTCGTCTGCTCTTTTTGCGCTCAAGGAATTCGCAAAAACGTATCCAAGCTTAACTTCGTAGACACGAAAAAGCCACAGAAGGGAGTAATGGTAGACGAAAAGAACGGATACTTTGTCGTCTCCCTTAAATCTGGAAAGACTCCCGTGTGGAAGGATTTGTTCACCGCTGTGGTGAATGCCGGTTACGATGTAACCGAGGGGCAATCCTTGTCGGATGGCAAAATCGTCATCCACGTACCCGGTGCCAAGAAGTAGCTGGAGATTGCGATGAATAGGATTTTATGGCTTCTCGCTATCGGATCGAGCTTCGGAGTGCTTTCCGTTCGAGCTCATCAACCTATCATGGATATGGCTCCCCGCTGGTCGGGCGGCTGGGGCTTGCAGGTTAGGCAGGTTTGGTCTGGTTCGTCCGACTACCTCGATGGTTCCACGGAACTCTCCAATCCGAACAGTCTCGAGCGATATGTTCGTCAAACTTGGCTTGAGGGGGTGTACACCTTTGATCGATCGGTAAGAGTAACTTTCAAGATGCCCTATGTTGACAAGTCTCGAACGATCCTTTCCGGTGGAACTCCTATCCGACAGGAATCGAAAGGGTGGGGCGATATTGTCTTCGCGGCACCCCTCAAGAAGTACTCAAATTTCGATGGATATACACATAGCTTCGGTTTTACTCCGCAAGTCCGTATGCCTACGGGTTCGACCAGAGATGATTATGCCCTAAGCGATGGGAGTTGGGATTTTGGCTTGAGTCTGTCCTATTCCGGGGAAGGTTACTTGTTCGATTCTTTTCCCAATCTGCACTTCTATCACCTCTACGATTTATTCTATTGGGAGAATCGCAAAGGGATTGGGGGGTTAGAGGAAGGTGATGAACTAGGATTGGACTTCAACGTGGGGGTTAAGCTTTACCACGACAACGATAGTCTAACGGGTGCATTCCTCATGTGGGACGTGACTGCTCGCCGGCAGGAAGTTGGTGATGCTCGTACGGGAGCGTACGAGGGGAAGAGCCTGCAGACAGGTCCCGTACTAGTTTGGTACAAGGATAGTCTCATGATTCGCGGGGAGTGGAAAGCATCGGTCTACGAAAGCCTTCACGGCTCGGGGATTGCTCGGGGGAATTCTTTCGAGCTCGGCATGGGAATCTCCTTCTAGACTATTTGCCGAACGCTCATAACGTAGCATTTTTTGCGTAACGGCTTGCTCTTTTTGATCAGCGGTCTTTTTTTCTCTATTTAAACAAAAGATGCCGACAAGAAAAACCAGTGAAGAAGGGCAAGCTAAGCCCAACCCAGATTCGCCTGACTCTGCGAACAAGAGTTCGGATGTTTCCGAGTCTAAGGAGAAGGCGGTCATGGATCTTGAAGTTAAGGATGCCCAGCTCATTTTTCAGTCTGTCTGGCAAAACTTGGAATCGGAACTGGATGCCGACAACATGCGGTTTCCCGCCGAAACCTTCTGGCTCAACGGCGCGCCCGGCGCAGGCAAGGGAACGCAAACGGCTTTCATCATGGAGTTTCGCGACTTCACTGAAAAGCCAATCGTGGTCAGCGATTTATTGAAAAGCCCTGAGGCTCGCAAAATGATGGATGCGGGCATGCTTGCAGGCGATCGCGAAGTAACCGAACTTGTTTTGCGCCGTCTGCTGGATCCCATTTATGACACCGGTGCCATTGTTGATGGATTTCCCCGTACCAAAACTCAGGTGGAATGCTTGAAGCTGCTCTACCAACGCTTGAACGAACTTCGAAGAAAGCACTTGGGGACAGAGAAAGAATCGCAGTTCCCCAAACCTCGCTTCCATATCATCATGCTATTTGTCGACGAGACCGAGAGCGTGAGACGTCAACTGGCTCGAGGTAAAAGAGCTCTAGAGTACAACCATGAGGTCGAAGCTTCCGGCGTCGGCAGTCAACTCTCCGTACGCAAAACTGATCTCGAGGAGGAGGCCGCCCACAATCGCTACAAGACCTTCAAGGAAGCCACTTACGATTCATTGCGGACTCTGCGTGAGGTTTTCCATTATCACTTCATCAATGCCCAGGGCACGGTCATCGAAGTACAGCAGCGGATCATTCACGAGTTGAAGTACCAAAGCTCGCTGGAGCTCGACGAGGGTACTTACGACCGCATATCGACCATACCTCTCGCTGATAAGATTTCTCTTCACGCCAGACAATTGCTGGTGAACAGGCTCGATTCGTACGAAAAACTTCACACCGCCTTGTTCGAGCAGGTTGTAGAGCTGATCAAGACCAAGTTCATCCCTATTGTGGAGAAGCATTCGATTTCCGGCTTGGCCTACATCAACTCGGAAGACCCAGTCTTTGAGAATCCACTTTCAATTGCCATGCTCATCGACGTTTTCACCGAACGCGGTTTCACTGCGGTAGTCGACATTAGGAGGATGGAGGTGCCGATACGGATGGATCGTGAAACCTACGAGATCATCAATCGCGTAAAGAAGATCTACAGGGTACGCATTAATTTCCCAGGATCAAAGATTCGACGCGGTCTTTGATTTCATATCAACTCTCTTACTTTTTATGGATCCTCGATACGAAATTCTTGCAACCAATGTTGTTTCTCATTCCACGAAACTCGAAAAAGGAGAAAAGGCCCTCATACATGCCTTTGACGTTCCTCACGAGATGACTCTCGCTCTCGTCCGGGCGGTCCGGGCAAGAGGAGCCATTCCCTTCGTTCAGTTGCAGCACGCGCGCATTGACAGGGAATGGATTCTCGGAG
>CALBIN010000625.1 GCA_937893275.1 uncultured Opitutia bacterium
TAAAGCCGTGGTTGATTGGCTCAGTTCCGATACCTTTACCGGAGGAGAGAGCGGGGTCTTCTCCGATCTCGTTCACAGCTTGCTCGATTGGGGCGATCCTTACTTTGTTCTCGCCGACTACCGTGCCTACGTCGAGGCTCAGGAAAAGGCCGATTCCGTTTATGCTGACGATGAACAATGGAGTGCCATGGCCATTCGCAACGTGGCTCGTTCGGGGAAATTCTCTTCTGACCGGACGATCCGAGAATATGCCAAAGAGATCTGGGGACTCGAACCTATACCCGTCGAGTAGTGAAGTTTCGTTTTGCCTGTTTCCTTTTCCTTGGACCTTATTGTGTGGGTTTCGGAGAAGAATGGTCACCACCTTTCGTTCCCGGAGAGCGCCTGCATTACAAAATCAAATGGGGACTCATCCCCGTCGGTAGAGCAACCCTCGAAGTAGCTCCATCCGAGGAGGTGAACGGGACTCTTTGCCACAAGTTCGTTCTCTCCGTCCGGACCAACGAATTCGCCGATGCGTTTTATAAAGTCCGTACCCGAGCGGAAAGCTATCTAGCTCCCGATTTTCGTCGATCGTTGTTATACCGAAAAAAACAGCAAGAAGGGAAAACCGAGCGCGACGTGGTCGTGCGTTTCGACTACGATCGCAACTTGGCTTTCTATTCCAATTACGGAAAGCTGGAACGGGAGATCCCGATCAGACCTGTTTCCTTCGATCCTCTTTCTATTGCCTATTTGTTCCGACTGAGAGAAATCAAAACTGGCGTGAAGCGATCCTTTCCCACATGCGACGGTCGGGTTCTTCAGAACGTGGTGGTAGCCGTACAGGAAAAAGAAAAGCTTCGGGTCGCAGCAGGCAAATTTGAAGTATTCGAGGCGACACCCGCTCTTAAGAATCTCCGAGGAGTCTTCAAGAAAAGCCCTCGTGGCGTCCTCCGAATATGGTATTCGGCCGATGCCCGACGGATTCCCGTGAAGATGGCCAGCAAGGTTGCCGTAGGAAGCTTTACCGCTCGCTTGGAAACGATTGAAAAAGCGAAGAGCGAACCTTGATTGGCATTTATCGAAAACCTAGAAGCATTTCTACTTCTTGTCGTTTGACGATGCTTTTTTCTCACCTTTCATCAATTCAACAAACGAGCGAATCGCGGGTGTAAGAAGTTTGTTTTTCTTGTGAATTATGGCTAGGGGGCGTAAGAATTTACCACCGTTGAGCTTACATGAAACCAGTTGATTCTGGCCAACTTCATTGCGGATGGTGCTAGCGGGAAGGATTGCGCAACCGGCGTTGATCTCGATTGCGCGCTTCACTGTCTCTACATTGTCGAATTCCATTACAAGGCCTATGGTGACATTGGCTTTTCGGAGTATTTCATCGGTTGCCTTACGAGTCGGGATATCCCGCTCGAAAGCTATGAAGTCGAGACCTTGAAGATCCGACAACTTGACGCTTTTCTTCTTCGCCAAGATATGTTCGGGATGCGTTGCTAGTACTAGTTCGTCTTGGGCGAAAGGAATAACCTGCAGTTCCTTGTGCTTGTTTGGGAAGGCAACCAGCCCGAGATCTACTGATCCGTGAAGAACATCTTCATAGACGAGATTGGCTCTTCTATACTCAACTCTCACGTTGACGGAAGGATACTCCTTCATGAAGCGTTTGAGGTAGGGGGGCAGTTCGTGCAGTCCAATGCTATTGACCGTGGCGAGCTGAATGGTTCCGCTGACGATGTTCCGCATTTCCTGTAATTCACAGTTGAGTTTTTCATACAACCGCAGGATTTCCTTGAAAGTGGTATAAAGCTTTGCCCCTTGGGGAGTGAGGCGAAACTTCTTTTGGTTGCGATCGATGATCAGCATGTCATAGTGAATTTCCATCGCCTTGAGTTGTTGGCTGACCGCTGATTGGGTCACTCCGTTCAGTCGGGCGGCTTTGGAGAAGCTTTTCGTTTCGACCAAGTCGCAGAAGGTCTTGAAATTCTGAATTTGCATCGCCGACTATAAATTAATTATTCTAATTTGAAGCAACTATATATTCGTTTTTCTTATTGTATCCTTTTTGTGATGTCTTCAGAAGTTTTTCTAAACAACCTAAGTCAGGTCAGAGCTCGTATTACGAGAGCTTGTGATGCCTGTAGTCGTGCCACGGAAGAGGTTGCCTTGTTGCCTGTCACCAAGACATGGCCGGCGGAGGCAGCCCGAATAGCGTTTGCCGCGGGTTTTTCTTCAGTTGGAGAGAATCGGGTTATGGAAGCCTTGGAAAAGATGGAAGAGGTGACGGAGGAAGGGAATTGGGAATTGATTGGTCATCTCCAGTCAAATAAGGCGAAGTTCATCCCGAATAACTTTTCTCGCGTTCAGTCAGTGGATTCGGAGAAGCTCTTGCGACGTTTGGATGCCGTCGCCGCAAACGCGAACTGTCCTTTGCGTGTTTTGCTTCAAGTCAATGCCGGGAAAGATCCTTCAAAGTTCGGGGTTTTGCCTGAAGAAACGGATGGCTTTCTGGAAGCGGCTCTTTCCTGCTCGAATTTGAAAGTCGAAGGTTTCATGACCATCGCTCCCTTTGCTCCCGAGGATCCATCCGTTGCTCGGAGTTGCTTCGAATCCCTTCGTCAATTGCGTGATCGTATGGTGGGATCGTTCGAAGTCGAGTTGCCCGAGTTGTCGATGGGAATGTCGGGTGACATAGAAGAAGCCATCCGAGCGGGTAGCACCTTGGTTAGAGTCGGTTCTGCCTTGTTTGGCGACCGCATTCAAAGGAATCCTTCGATATGAAGGCTTGCGCCGGCAACCTGAGTGGCGCGAAACTGCATCAGTGACTGAAAATCCTTTGTCTCCTGATAGGGCGAAAGCTCTGCTTGGTCTTCTTGATGATGACTCGCCTTTAGTACACAAGGCTTTGCTTGAGGAGTTGACGCGTCTGTCTGGTTCCGGAGAGACTTTTTTGAGAGAGACCGCGCAGGGATTGGATGCGGCTCTGGCTAGTCGGGCCGGAGAACTTCTTGATGAACTGGGTTGGGCGGATGGTGTTCAGGCTTTTTTGGAGTTTATTCGTTCTCTGAAATATGAACTAGAAACGGGCTGGTTTTTACTGGATCGTACGGTTTCTCCAACCTGTGATGTAACTGCCTGTCACTTGTTTTTGGACGAAATGTCTGAGCGTTGTCGAGAATTGATGACGCCGCCGATTTCGGCAAGAGATCAATGCCGGATTATGAATCGAGTGTTTTTTCATGAATATGGTTTCAGGGGTGCGACAAAGGATTTCAGTGACCCCGACAACAGCTTTATTCATAAGGTCGTGGAACGTCGTCGAGGTTTGCCGATAACGCTTTCCGTCATTTACTTGCTGATGGCCCGCCGCATTGGCTTTGAACTAGAGCCGATCGGACTTCCGGGACGCTTCATGGTCGGTTGCTTTACGGAAGAACCTCCCTTTTACATCGATGTTTGGTCTGGGGGGCGTTTCCGAGAGGCACATGAACTGGAAGCTTTCTTGGGCGACTCCCCTTCGGCTCAGTCGGGTGCCTATTTGCTCCCCGTGACGGTTGCTGAAACGCTAAGTCGGGGTTGTCGCAATTTGGCCATGCATTATCGCCAAGCGGGAAATATGGATTTGGCAGGGCTCTTTCTCCGGTTCGTCTCTGAATTCGATGGTGCTTTGCGCCGTGAGGCGAATGCCTGAGGAAATCTTAAGACCTGAAGATTTGACGGGCATATCCCAAGAGGGAATGTCTCTCGCCGTTCTCGGTTTTCCGATCGGGCATTCCATTAGTCCCGCAATCCATAACGCAGCTTTGTTCGAAATGGCGAAGTCGGATCCCCGCTTCGCGAAATGGCGTTATCGGCGCATAGAGGTCGAAGCCGAGCGTTTGTCGGAGGTGTTGCCTCTCTTATTAAAGGCAGGATTTCGCGGACTAAACCTAACGATTCCTCACAAGATTCAAGCTCTCGACTTAGTGGTTGAGCTGAGTGCCGAGGCGAGAGCCATAGGTGCTGTCAATACCTTGATGGCCAGTGACGCCGGATGGCGAGGTTTCAATACGGACGGTTATGGTTTGGAGCAAGCCCTTCGTGAGGAGTTGGAGGTCGACCTAGATGGCTCCAAGGTGATTCTTCTGGGTGCCGGCGGAGCTGCTCGAGCAGCGGCGGCTCAATGTCTCCTTCGAGGTTGTCGCAAGCTTTGGATCGGTAATCGTTCGTCTCACCGGCTTGGCGAATTGCTAGCAGCTTTGCCCGAAGTGGGCGATGAAGCCGCCAGTGTGCAGGCTTTCGATTTTGACGAAGCATCATCAGTATTTGCCCATCAAAGTGACCTCGTCGTCATCAACGCGACCTCTCTCGGATTGAGGCCCGAAGATCCTTCACCTTTTGATCTCTCCGCGTTGCCGATGGGAGTTAAGGTCTACGACATGGTCTACAATCCAGCGGAGACCGCCTTGCTCCGGCAGGCGCGAGATCTCGGCTTGCGAGCGACCAACGGTTTGTCCATGCTAGTTCACCAAGCGGCTCGCTCCCTCTCTATTTGGACCGGAACGGATGTTCCCATAGACGCAATGTTTGAGGCCGCTCGAAAAAAACTCTCTTAAATGAATTTCCTGTTATCGGCTTTTGTCCAAGAACACCCGACTTTTGCCGGTGTTTGGGCCTTTATCTTGGGAAGCATCTTCGGCAGTTTCCTGAATGTTTGCGCCTACCGCATTCCCCGTGAAGAATCAATGTGGAGACCCGGGTCGAAATGCCCATCCTGCAACGTTCCGATTCCCTGGTGGTTGAATATCCCCATTTTCTCATGGCTTTTATTGCGAGGGAAGGCAGCTTGCTGCGCCACGAGGATTTCTTCGCGTTATTGGATCGTGGAAGCATTGACTGGTGCGGCTTTTGCATGGGCGGTTCTTACTATCGGTGGCGGGGCTTATCCGGAGAAAGCTCTCATTGCCTCGGTGTTTGCCTGTTTGCTTATTGGGGCGGCTGTGACCGATCTTGAAAGTTTTATCATTCCCGATCGTTTCAGTATAGGCGGTGCCTTGATTGGCTTGGCCTTAGCCTTTTTCTTTCCCGCGATGCGATTGGGTGTAGAAGTTGGAGGCAAATTAGAGCATTTTCAATCCGGTTTGGATGCGCTGCTTGGGATTCTCGTGGGCTCGGCCTCTCTTTATTGGATTGGCCTTCTTGCCGAAAAAGCGATGGGAAAGGAGGCCTTAGGGGAAGGCGACGTCAAGTTGCTTGGATGTATCGGGGCATTCTGTGGTTGGCAAGGCGCCTTGTTTACAATCTTCGGAGGTGCCTTGCTCGGTACGATTATGTTA
>CALBIN010000626.1 GCA_937893275.1 uncultured Opitutia bacterium
CGATAAACCTTAGTGGCTTATGACTTTTACCACGTACGCTGCGACCGAAGCATAAATTATCTTGATTGTTGCTGTCCCGTTCAGTTATCGACTTGATCCGAATTCTCCACAGCGCGCAACTTGCAGCCCGTACAGAACCACTTTTTAATCCTCATCAGAAAAACCATGAAAATATTATTCTCACTTATCCCAATAGTCATCTTCTCCCTAAGTGCCTTTGCCGCTAAGGCAGAACGCCTCGTGCTTGTAGGCGCCTCTTACGGGAAGAACATAATCGCTATCACCGACGCCAAGGGCGACGTACTTTGGTCTCACAAAACCGCCGGACCGCAACGCGGTCACACGGGCCACCACGACGTTCATATGTTGCCCAACGGCAACATCCTCTTTCATGACACTTGGACGACGCTCAAAGAGATCACCTTGGACAAGAAGATAGTCTGGGAATACGACTGCGCCAACAGCAACGGCAACAAGGGCAAGCGGGTGGACGTACACGCCTTCGCCCGCCTCCCAAATGGCAACACCCGCATTGTGGAAAGCAGCGTGGGACGCGTCATAGAGGTGGACAAGGATGGCAAACTGAAACACCAGTTCGCCCTCAAGCCGGGTGGTACGACTTCCTCTCGCTGGGCCCGGGCCACGGACAAAGGTACCTTTCTCGTGTGCTCGGAACGACCGGGCGTCGTGACCGAGTACGACGTGAAGGACGGCAAGGTGGTCTGGGACTACCTAATCAACACCCGCGTCTACGGTGCGATGCGCCTGAAGAACGGCAACACCTTGATCGCGTCCGGCAGCGGCAACAGCGTGGTCGAGGTCTCACCAGAGAAAAAGGTCGTTTGGGAAATCAAGGGCAAGGTACCCGCTACCGAGGTCAACCTCAAGTGGATGACTTGCCTGCAAGAACGCGAGAACGGCAACTTCATCGTGGGCAACTGCCACGCCGGCCCGGACAACCCGCAAATTTTCGAGATCACACGCGACAAGAAGATCGTCTGGGAATTCAACGAGTTCGAGCTCGTGGGCAACGGTTTGGCCTGCTGGCAAGTCCTCGAGGGCGAGCAAGCCGCGATGGTGAGCAAGAAACTGAAAGCCCTCAAGTAAGATGGGTAGGAAACTGCTTCCGCTTCTTGTCGGCCTCGCCTTCGCCTCCTTAGGGCAAGCAAAGGATAAGCCGACCAACTTCGTCGTCTTCCTGACCGATGACCTAGGCTGGGGAGACCTAGCTTGTTACGGACACCCGGTTATCCAGACCCCCAACCTAGACAAGTTCGCCAAGCAGGGAATGCGTTTTACCCAGAGCTATTCCGCCTGCGGAGTATGTTCTCCCTCCCGTTCCTCCATCCTGACCGGCAGGACGCCTTACCGGAACGGCGTCTGGCGCTGGATACCCGGCGGGCACCAAGTCCATTTGCGAACCAGCGAGATAACTTCCGCCGAACTCCTCAAGACCAAGGGCTACGAGACATGCCACGTCGGGAAATGGCACCTCAACGGCAAGTTCAACAGCAAGGACCAACCGCAACCCGACGCCCACGGCTTCGACCACTGGATGGCCACCCAAAACAACGCGGCACCCGACCACCGCAACCCGCGCAACTTCGTACGCAACGGCAAGGAAGTGGGCGAGATGATAGGCTTTTCCGCCCCGCTGGTGGTTCAGGAAGGCGTCCGCTGGCTGAAAGAGAAGCGCGACCCGAAGAAACCGTTCTTTCTTAACGTTTGGACCCACGAACCGCACCTTCCGATCGAGTCCGATCCCAAGTTCATGGAATTGTACAAGGAGTTCGAAGACGAGGGCATTCGCCAGCACCACGGCAACGTCACACAAATTGACCACGCCTTCGGCAACCTGATGAAGGCCTTGGACGAGCTAGGTGAAACCGAAAATACTTTCGTCATATTCACTTCCGACAACGGCCCCGAGGGGAACGGTCTGAAAGGACGCACCCGCGGTTCAACCGGAGGACTACGGGAGCGGAAGCGTTCTTCTCACGAGGGAGGCATCCGCGTGCCGGGCATCATACGTTGGCCTGACCAAGTGCCACCCGGCACCACCAACCGCACCCCCATCATCGGCTCCGACGTTTTCTCCACCATACTGGCCATCGCGGACATTCCCTTGCCCGACGACCGCACCATAGACGGGATCGACATCCGTCCCGTCTTCGCGGCAAAAGAGCTTAAGCGCCCTGTGCCACTTTATTGGCGCAACCATTTGGCCCGAGCCGACATTCACGTCGCCTTGCGCGATGGTGAATGGAAGATCCTCGGCAACGCATCTCTCGACAAATTCCAGCTCTATCACATCGAGAAGGACTGGCAGGAGAAGTTCGACCTCGCCTCCTCCAACCCCAAAGAGCTAGCCGAACTGAAGGAAAAACTGCTTAGGGTTCACGCACAGGTGGAGAAGGAAGGCCCAAGCGACTGGTGGAAGAACGAGCAACCCCGCCGCAAACCAAAGAAACCGAAAAGGAAATAGATCATGTCCAGTCGACGGAATTTCATCAAGTCCTCCACCGTAGCCGCTGGAGTTTCCGCATTAGCAACTACCGAAAACGAACTCTCCGCCCAGCCGAAGCCAAAGATGAAAAAGAGCGGTTTCCGAGAAAAATTGGTGGAAGGTCTTGGCGGCCCTTGGCCCGAAGGCGGTGACCTGAAGCCAAAACGGCTCAAAACCGAGCAAAAGGACGGTTACCGACTGGAGTGGATCACTTACGAGCTCGAACCCGACGACCGATGCCCCGCCATTCTTTTGGTTCCGGATGGAGTGAGCGACAAATCCACCGCACCGGCCGTGGCCATTTGGCACCAGCATGCGGGACAATGGCATCTCGGCAAAACGGAGCCGGCCGGACTGGCAGGGAACCCCATGCACCACACGGGAGTCGCCTTGGTCAAGCTGGGATACGTCGTGCTTTGCCCCGACGCCCTGTGCTTCGAGGAACGGCAAGATCCGGAAGAGAAGCTGAAAGGTAGCCGCTTCGAGCGGTTCGAGTTCCTCCGTTACGTGGTGGCGGGAAAATCCATGGCCTGGAAAAATATTTTGGATATGCGTCGGGCGGTTGACTACCTCGTCTCGCGACCCGAGGTGGAAGACGATCGCATCGGTTGCTTTGGCCACAGCATGGGGTCCACCCACACTTGGCTGGTCGGTCCATGGGAGCCGCGACTCCGAGCTTTGGTGGGCAACTGTTGCCTGCCGACCTACGGCGGCATCCACAGAACCAAACTCCTGCACTGCTTCCCCAATTTCATCCCCGGCATCCACGCCCACGGCGATACTCCGGACATCGCAGCGCTCATCGCTCCCCGCCCCTTGCACCTCAACTTAGGCGAAAACGACCGCGGCTCCCCCATTAAGGAAGCTCGCGAAGGCGTCGACACAATCGCCAAGGCCTACCAGAAGGCCGGGGCACCAGAAAACTTCTCCTCTTTCATCGAGTCGGACACAGGGCACATTCTCTCTGAGAAAATGTGGGCAAAAACGCGAAAATTCTTCTCAAAGCATCTCGGTTCCTGAAACGGAGAACCTTTGCTTCACCATTTCCGTACTATGAAAACCTCATTCACCTGCCTGCTTACGCTTGCCTGGGCTTTGACCTCCATCGCCCTCTTCTCAGCGGAGAAAGGCTTGCGCGCAGGCACAGCCGTTGTGGACGTTACGCCTCAGGAGTGGCCGCTGGTACTGCGCGGTTCCTTTTTTCCCAAACCCGCAAAAACCTCGCACGACCCACTTCACGTAAGGGCCCTCGCCTTCGAGAACGGTACAGGACGGGCGGTCATAGTGATAGTGGACGTGATCGGCATTTCGCGGGAAACTCTTGATCCGGTAAAAAAAAGGGCCGCCAAGGCTACCGGTTGGCGAACGGATCAAATGCTCATAGCCGCCACCCACACCCACTCGGCCCCCCAAGCCGGCCAACACAACATCCCCACAACCC
>CALBIN010000627.1 GCA_937893275.1 uncultured Opitutia bacterium
GTTGCCAACGGTATCGACAATATTTTCAGCAATGCTCATTTTTTTCTTAGTTAGATTTGATAGTCAATTTGTCCAGAATCCTGGTGAAGTCCACATTCATATTTAGTTCCGCCAAAGCGGGTATCCTCAGCAGTCTCTCCGACATTTGGTTTCCGAGTCGAATGCCAATCGCCCATCGTTAGAAATCCTTGTTTTTCAAGGGGGTGCCGAGGCAGATCGTGTTCATGGTAATACGCTTCCAACTGGGCATCCGCCCAATCTAGGATCGGATAAACTTTCATGGTTGCCTTTTGCTTTTCGGCAAAAGAACGACCGACCCTTGTCGACGATTGACTACGACGGAGACCACTCATCCAAACGTCGCCACCAACCTTGGAGAGAGCACGGTTCATAGGTTCAACCTTATTTAACAAAGCATACTTTTTGTTCCCTTCTGCTCCCTGCTCCCAGAGCTTACCATAAAGAGCTTCTTGACGAGCAGCTGAAATAGCGGGGTTGAAAACACGAATATCTAATTCCCAGTCTTCGATAAATGATTGGGAAAACTGGTAGGTTTCAGGAAAACAATATCCGGTATCGACAAAGACAATCGGAATATCCGGTGCGTGCTTCCTAATCAAATGCAGCATTGCCGAGGCCTGAAGTCCAAAACTGGAACTTGCGACCAATCGCGACCCATAAATCTCTTTCAACTGGAGGATTCGTTCGTGCGCTTTCAGGGGTTCCAAACGTGCCGATAATTCCTCTGGCGTAGGATCGGCATTCAGGGATTTTCCTGCGGGTGAATGAGTGCTCTTCATACAACCTCATGCTCCTTGTGAACCTCACTCCCGTGAGTAACCTCGTGAATTATTCCGACGCGAATGACAAAATCACCAAAAGACTCTCCAGTTTGTCGCTCGGTAGAATAGCGAGTGAGAATTGGACGCAAGAGCCCTGCAATCTCATCGCCCTTTGCACTCCGCTTCCAGATCCCACCAATACGATTTCCAGTGAAGCCTCCACCCAAGTGGATATTATATTTTCCAGGGGCACGGCCAACAAAAGCGATCTCGGCAATATAAGGGCGAGCGCAACCATTCGGACAGCCCGTCATACGGATTGTGATGGCATCTTGGGTGAGACCTACTTCATCAAGGATCTCTTCAATTTCATCCATCAAGCTGGGTAGATAGCGCTCGCTCTCAGCCAACGAAAGGCCGCAGGTCGGGAGCGCCACACAAGCCATCGAGTTAAGACGGGCCGCAGAACGTTTTTGGTTTCCGGCAATTCCATATTTTCCGATCAAAGTATCGATCATAGTTTTCTCTTCGGAATCGACTCCCGCAATGATGATATTTTGATTTGAACTCAGACGCATATCACCTTTGTGCACTTTGGCGATCTCACGAAGTCCGGTTCGAAGTAAATAGCCTTCCTTATCGAGCACTCGACCGTTCTCTACAAAGATCGTCAATTGGCTCTTACCATCCTCAGTCTTTACCCAACCGTAAGTATCACCATTACTCTTGAATTCGAAGGGACGTGCTTCATCAATTTTGTATCCGAGGCGGCTTTCGATCTCGTTCTTGAACCACTCAATTCCCCGATCATCGATAGTGTATTTTAAACGGGCGTGCTTCCTTTCGGTACGATCACCGAAATCCCGTTGAATTTTCACAACCTCCTCGGAAACCTCAACGGCCTTATCAACCGGGATGAATCCCAGAATATCAGCAATTCTCGGGAAAGTCTTCTCCTGACCATGATGCATTCCCATTCCGCCACCAACCGTGACGTTAAAACCCACTAATTTTGAATCCTCCTCGATTGCAATGAATCCAAGACACTGGGAATAAATATCGACGTCGTTACTGGGAGGAATCGCCATGCAAATTTTGAACTTTCGCGGCAGGTAGGTTTTGCCGTAGATCGGTTCGACTTCTCCTTCAGAACTTTCAACCTTTTCACCGTCGAGCCAAATCTCGTGGTAGGCTCCAGTCGCTGGCGTCAGGTGATCGCTTATTGCTTGAGCAACCTTGAGCGTTTCTCCATGAATCGACGACAGAGCTGGGTTCGGGTTGCACATGACATTGCGATTCACGTCTCCGCAAGCCGCTATCGTGTCCATCGCAGTGTCGTTAATCTCTTTGATCGTTTGCTTCAGATCCCTTTTGATCACACCATGCAGCTGGTAGGCTTGGCGGGTCGTTAGTTTGAAGTTTTCGTTTCCATAGTCGCTTGCCATCCGGTCCATCTCTAACCACTGGGCCGTTGTGGAAACCCCACCCGGAACTCGCACACGGATCATAAAACTAAAGGCTTTCTCGAGCCCGGCACGTTTGCGCTCGATACGTACATCGCGATCATCCTGCTGATAAGTCCCATGAAATTTGAGTAACTGCTCATCATCCTTAGAGACGAATTCTGTGGATTCGTCGGCTAATCCGTCAGCAATGGTCCCTCGAAGGTAATTACTTGCGGTTTTAATAGACTCGTTTTTCGAAAGTTTAACTTCAGACATTTAGT
>CALBIN010000628.1 GCA_937893275.1 uncultured Opitutia bacterium
TTCCTCAAGTGAATCGGGCTCGGTTCCGCAAGTCGCCTTTGGTAAAAGGTTGGCCGACGGTATGGTGGAAGCCATTGAGAAGGCAGTCGATTCACTTCAGCCCGCCCAAGTAGGATTCGGATCCGGACATGTGCCTGACGAAGTCTTCAACCGTCGCTGGTACCTACAGGATGGCACCATGCCCCTCAACCCCTTCGGAGAATTGGACAAGGTGAAGATGAACCCGAACCGAAATCATATCGTAAAGCCCGCCGGACCAACCGATCCCGAGGTGTGCATCGTCGACGTGCGAACCCTAAGAAACAAACCACTTGGTCTACTCGCCAACTATGCCTTGCATTACGTAGGCGCGATCAACATAGGCGAACGGCAGGTATCAGCGGACTACTTCGGGGAGTTCGCCCGCATAATGCCTTGGCGTCTGCGGGCCATGTCCTCCGACAACTTCGTCGCCATGCTTTCCAACGGACCTTGTGCCGACGTCAACAACATCGACTTTCATGGCAAACGCGCTCCGCGCCAACCATTCGAGCAAATCCGCATCGTAGCCGCCAAGGTGGCCGACGCCTCTTGGCGAGCCAGCAGGGGAATCGGCGAATACCACTCGGACGCGCAAGTGGCCATGCTGCAGCGCGAAGTTCCTCTCGACTGGCGAAAGCCCTCCCAAGAACTTGTCGAGAGAGCTAAAAACATCCTCGCAATGTCGAAAGAAGAACAGACGAAACTGCCTCGGCTAGCGACCAACTACGCTCAACGAACACTTTCTCAGGACAAGCGCGAGGGCAAGGCCGACTGCCTAGTACAGGCCATCCGCATAGGCGATCAGGCTATTGTATCCTTTCCCTTCGAAACCTTCGTGGAAACGGGTCTCGAAATTAAAAAGAAAAGCCCCTTCAAGCACACCTTCGTGATCGAACTGGCCAACGGTTCCTACGGGTACCTGCCGACCCCGAAGCAGCACGAGCTCGGCGGATACGAGACTTGGCTGGGCACCAACAAGGTGCAGAAAGACGGCTCCGATCTCCTTACCCGCAACCTCCTCGAGATGTTAAATGAACTTCACTCCGGGAAAGACAAGTAACCAAACATTGGATTTACCATGAAAAATCGCATTCGCTCCATCGCCTCAGTTACCTTTCTCTTATTTTTCACGGAAGCATTTGCAGAGGAATTATTTAAGGCCACGCCGCTTACTAAGCCCGGCGAGTTCACCAAGGGCATAGAAGGTCCGGCATGCGACAAGGCGGGAAACGTCTTCGCGGTGAACTTTAAGGAACAGGGCACCATTGGCCGGGTGTCACCCGATGGCAAAGGCGAGGTCTTCCTCACCTTGCCCGAGGGAAGTACAGGCAACGGCATACGCTTCGACAAGAAGGGGAACATGTTCATCGCCGACTACCCCAAGCACAATGTGATGCGGGTGGACGCGAAGACCAAGAAACTGACTGTCCTCGCCCACGAACCGAGGATGAATCAACCAAACGACTTGGCCATCGACGCCAAGGGCAACCTATACGCCAGTGACCCGAGCTGGGCAAAGGGAACGGGACAACTCTGGAGAATCTCGAAAAAGGGTAAGGTCAAGCTCCTCGCCGATGACATGGGCACGACCAACGGCATCGAGGTGAGCCCCGACGGCAAAACGCTTTACGTCAACGAGTCAAAGCAGCGAAACATTTGGGCTTTCTCCATCAAGAAGGATGGTTCGGTCGAGAAGAAACACCTGCTGAAGAAATTCGAGGATCACGGGTTCGACGGCATGCGCTGCGACGCCAAGGGCAATCTCTACGTCACACGGCACGGCAAAGGCACTGTGATAATCCTCTCCCCCGAGGGAAAAGTCCTCAAGGAAGTCGACGTTCTGGGAGCAATGCCCAGCAACCTCTGCTTCGGTGGACCCGATGGCCGCACCGTGTACGTAACCGAAGTCGAGCACACGCGTATCGTGCAGTTCCGCGTCGAGCACCCTGGCTTGAGCTGGACCATGAACCAATAGATGCCATCCCTCCGATAATGGCACGGCGACTCCTTACCTTGTTATTCGTGTTGCTGATCTTGCCCGCGGGGGTGGAGACGAAAGAGGAGCGCAAGGGTTTCGAATTCTCCCGCATGCTGGCTCATTGGGCGAATTACGCGGAACCCGGCTACCTCGCCTTCATCGACGAAGCGAAACCCGATCTCGTCCAGCTGGGTTTCTACGGGGCTCACTTCTGGGGCCTTGCACACACCCCGCAATACAAAGGCTATCCCGCTCATTTCCCAGTAAGAGGGTTGGACGAGTGCGGAAAATGGTTCGAGCGACGAAACGTGGAATTGGCGAAGCGCAAGGTTCGCGTGATCGGGCACCTGAACGTCGAGTTCCTGGTAGGTGATCCCGATGGTCCGGAAGGGCCCCGAGGGTTCTTCAAGTTCTATCACGACCTATGGAACGAAAAGGAACTGGGGCCGAAACCCGTGAAGGATCCGCTGGACTTCCTCGAGAGAGACAAGGATGGCAAACCATTGGAGAAGAACAGTTACCGCATAGGTGGCATGAAGGAATACTTTGCCTGCCTCCGCAATCCGCACTGGCAAATCGTGCTGAAGGCATGGGTGAAGCGAGGCATCGAGCGTGGCGTGGACGGCTTCGTGGCCAACTACTTCTACCGCCATGACTGCCACTGTCGGCACTGTGTGTCCGGATTTAAGCAATACCTCGCAAAACGCTTCAAGAAACAGGAACTAAACGATCGCCTCGGCATCGCCAACTTGGACGCCCATCGCTTCGACGAGCTCGTTTGCTGGCACAAGCCGCAGGAAACCACACCACTCCGCCTCGAAATGCTTCGCTGGTCGCAAATCTCAAACAAGGAGGTATTCGACGAGGTCTTCATTCGACATGGCCGCAGACTCAAGCCGGACTTGCTCGTCGCCCAGTGGAACCACTTGGGCAACTTCAACCAGATCAGCAGTGACGAGCG